>CANQAC010000102.1 GCA_947589345.1 uncultured Akkermansia sp. | reverse complement strand
GGGGATGACTGGGGGGGATGACTGGGGGGGATGACTGGGGGGGATGACTGGGGGGGATTAAAAAATTAGTGTTGACACAAAGCAACTTATGATTTTTTCTGGGGGGGATGACTGGGGGGGATTTCCGTTTCTATCGTTTTGTATTTTTGGCTCTGTCCTACTACCGTGTTGATTTTTGAGAAAAGACTTCATCTCGGCAACAAGCACAAGGATTGGAGCGGGTGAAAGGAGAGGTTCATCTGAGGGATAAAATTCCATTTTTCGGATTATAGTCAACTGACATCATACAGTCTATCATGTATAATCCGCGGACAGATGGAGTATTCTGATATATTGTCAGTCATTGGAAATGCCGTTCGGAAAGAGCGGCGTCACAGGGGGTGGACTCAAGAGAGGCTGGCAGAAATGAGTCACGTGGATCGGAGCTTTTTAAGCAAGATTGAGCGGGGAGAAGTTAATGTTTCTGTGCTAACATTGTGTGAAATAGCAAAAGCTCTCAATATCAACATCATCGATTTGTTTACCAACAATGGGAAGTAGTGAAAACAGGTTGAGAAAAAAGTGGCAGGATTACGGTGGATGTCTTGCTACTGAGGCAGAGCACTCGGTGTTCACGATATTCGAACTCCTGTTTCAGGATACAGAATATGAAATAATCAAGCAGCCAAGGGAGTTCAGCAATGTGTACGTGGATGTTCAATTATCCCAAGATGAAATTGCAGAAATCTACACACCGCCATGCTCTATTTTGCACCATGGAATTCGCCCGGATGGAGCAATAAGGAACAAAAATACAGGAAAAACAATCTATCTTGAGATCAAGCGTCAAGATGTGTGGGTGGAAGGTAAGTCGCGCAGGACAGGGCGAGGTAACGCCCACGAGAGACTGTGTAAGTATTTTACACCCGGTATTCTCAAATTACTGAGACGTGCCGGGAACATAGCCCCCGATTCTTATCCCTTTTGGATAATTTTCCAAGGTGACATAACGCGCGACCCATGTCGTGTAAGGGAAATACGGTACTGGTTCGACGGTAATGAGAGCAACTTGTTCTTCTGGAGAGACGCGAAAAATGCAGATTCGTTGGTGTCTCACTTTCTCTCCCACATCGAACCTTTATTGGAATAGAAGCATCTGAGATTGCTCCAACTCATAATTATCAGTTTCAAGTCCCCACGAATCCCAGCCTTGAAATTTCTGTCGAGCGAACAGCTCCACCCTGCTTTGTAGCGGGAACATTTTGACGATATTTTCGCGAACTTCATCTGGCTTTCGACTGTGCTCTCTGCGTGGTGAGCGAATAAGCTGTTGGATATTACGCGCACCGCGTGGGGATGGAATTTTTCCTTTTTTGAACAGTAAACACATTTCACAATTTGATAGTGTGTACTGCCCCGGATTGTGAGACATCTTATCCCATATAAAGGCTACCGTTTTGTACTCAAACCCCCACGCAGCGCCAAGCTCAATTCCTTGAGCAAGGTGAGGATTGGTTACCCACAAAAACAATAGACAGTTTTCGGAACAAATATTCTTGATTGGAATCCTCTTCAGCTGTTCCGTTTTAATCGTTGGATATTTGAAATTGGCTGCACTGATAAATATCTCACGCCTCCATCCGGCGTTCTCCCCTTTAATGCAGCTTTTATCATACTGCAGCTTTCCACCATAATCCCACGGCGGATCGGCGTAGATGATGTCATACTTCTTCTCCGGCAAAGGTGGATAAAATTCCGGAAGTTCGTTTTTAACAACAAAATTCCTTTGTTTCTTAGAGTAAAGGCTATATCCCGAAACATCACTTCCTTCACCCTCTTGCCCTTTTGGCCGGATAAAGCTATAGTCTCCCTCTGTTGTATTGCCTCTCATGAATCGTCATGTGTTTGTTGACAATTTTTTGTGTAACTTAATCCGCTACGACTTTCGCGCATTATAGCCCTATTCAGTGGAACCATCAAGTCTTATTTGAGCATATTCTACGCCGCTTCGTTGACCGCTTGGCAAATGCAGGGAATGGTTAATTCCAAATGGGATTCCAGGAGAGGGAGGATGTAGTGCTTACGCACCCATTTTCTATCCTTCAACCGGAGCATTTCCAGAATCTCCTGCATGCTGCGCGGCTCCTTGCAAAAAGCGAGGATCTTTTCCCGAATGCACCGCGCGCTTGTGCTTTCCTTCGCCGCTTGCGCCACGGGGTTTGGCAAATATCCCAAGTTGGCTTTAAAACGTATAGTCAGACTGACAGCAAGCCTTTTCAGGGGAGTTCGAGATCGCGCAGCAGGTAGTAGAGGCAGAGGGCGTTGGTGTTCCCCTGCATCACGCGCATGAAGTCGGCTTCCTGGTGGTCCGTCTTAAATTTTCCGTCACCGATGATATAGCGGGAAGACCACCACAAAAACAACCCTACCCGGCTCTCGACCTTCGGAGTAGCCATGCAGAGCGGGCCACAATCAATCCCCGCATGGTTGAGGATTTCCAAGGCGGCTTTCTTCTTTTCCTTGCTGCTGCCTTTGGCAAAGTATGCGGCAAAGCCCAGC
>CANQAC010000101.1 GCA_947589345.1 uncultured Akkermansia sp. | reverse complement strand
GCCACCCCGCACGACGGTCGTAAGGAGTCCTTTGCCAGCATCATCAAGCTGCTGGATCCCACTGCCATCAGCGACGTGAACAACTACCGGAAGGACGACGTGCGTGCCCTGGTTATCCGCCGCTTCAAAAAAGACGTCCGCGACCAGCTCAGCAAGGATTTTCCCGAGCGCGTGCAATACAATCACGTCGTAAACCCCAGCGTGCTCGAAACTAACATATACCGTGAACTTGCAGCCTTGGAACTGGACATGGATAAGGGAGGAGCCAGGAAACAGGCTTCCGGTGTCACCATGCTCTTCAAGACGATGATCGGCAAGACTCTCGCCTCCTCCCCCGCCGCTTGCATATCTCTGCTCTCCACGCGCCTTGATAATCTGGAGAAAAAGCAACCTCAATCTCCGGATATTCCCAAACTGCGAAAGCTACGCTCCATGGTCGAGGCGATCAGTCCGAAGGACTTCTCCAAGTACGGCAAGCTCGTAGAACTTCTTCGCCGCGGAGGTGATATGCAATGGACGCGAGATCCCGAGGACCGTCTCGTCATTTTTACGGAAAGCATCCCCACATTACGTTTTCTTGAAAAGCATCTACCCCGCTCCCTCGAGCTCAAGGAAGATGAGGTACGAACCATGGATGGAGGCATGACCGACGTGGAACAGATGGAAATCATTGAGGAGTTCGGCAGGAAAGATTCCCCCGTGCGCCTGCTGTTGGTGTCCGACGTAGGCTCTGAGGGAGTCAACCTCCATCACTGCGCCCACCGTCTCATTCACTTTGATATACCTTGGTCGCTGCTCACCTTTCAACAACGCAACGGCCGCATCGATCGTTACGGTCAGACAAAGCAGCCGCGCATTGACTACATTTTCACCGACAACTCCTCCTTTGGTATCGCCGGCGATGCCCGCATCCTTGCCCGCCTGATCGCCAAAGATGCTCAGGTGCAGCAGAACATCGGCGATCCGCGTGAATTCAAACTTTTCCGCGTAGCAGACGATATTGATGATGCCGTGCAGGAGGAGAACCTGCTTGCCGGTATTATCGAAGGGGCTAACCCCGAGGAACACCTTGAAGAAGAGCTCAGTCTTGCCACTGATGATGAGGACGACTTCTTCAGTTTGTTCGACGAAACAGAAAACACCGCCCCCGCAGCAGAAATACCCTCCCGTATCGCAAACCCCCCATCATTATACGGCTGCGACTTTGATTTCGTATCGGAACTCTGTTCATTCGCGCGCGAGAAGGATGCGCACTTCCGCTATACCCCCGATGATAAATCGCGCTCCATCGAGCTTCAAATCACGCGGGACTTCTACAAAGCCCGAGTGAAGCGACAGTTCCCCGGCTGCTATGCTGAGGGCGACAAATGGGAGCTCTGCGAAAACGTACGCGACGTCATGCGAGCTGTCAACCGCGTGCAGAAAGGCGCGACTGACGCCGAATGGTCCACTACCCACCTCCTCTGGGAACAAGATCCCATGGTGGAATGGCTCTGCAGCAAGGTTATGGCGGAATTTGGGCGCAATACGGCCCCCGTTATCACCACCACTCGTCTGGCGCAGGATCAGCGCATTGTGCTTGGTCTAGCTACGGTTACCAACCGACGTGGTGTACCCGTCGAGCAAATATGGCGAGCCTTCTTGTTCGAGGGCAGAACTCATGTATCGACCATGACTCTGGAGGATTGCTTTGATATGTGCTGCCTCTTTGCCGGTGGCAACTTACCCAATACCGGCGCGGAATTTGATGCCGCCGCTTTCAAGTCCATTATTCCCACCGCTGTCGATGAACTGACGATGATTGCCCTTGAACGTGCCAAGGTTTTCGAGACCGAGAAACGCGCCATGCTGCAGGACCAAGCATCCCGGCTCGCTGAATTTGAAAGCGAAGCCCAGCGCTATCTGGAAGGAATCTATCAGGCCTCCAATACCCAGAAACGCAAGGAGGCTGAGCTGCAAAAAGTAAAAACCACCAGACAAGACCACGAGCGCTTCATTCGCGAATCATTGACCACAGCAGATCATCCGTCCGTCCGTATCATCACTCTTTTTGCCGGTTCTACCGTATGAAAGCCATCATCAACAACAACGAATACTTTTCCGACCATTATCTGAACGCCTCGCTGGCGGCAGATTGCAAACAGCTCTTGGACCAGTGGACTGCTCAGGCCAAGGCAGCCAATACAGGTCTGTCCGGCGCGGCTGCAAAAGCTCGCCCCCCGCATGAAATGCTCAAGGGAGACAAACAACTCCGCAGCAAATGGGAACAGGCACGCGCTTCCGCCTTTGAGGATGATGCTACGCTAGCGTGGGCATACAGCTTGCTCACCGTATTGGGCTACAACCCCAAAGAAGAGGACCTGACCATTCTGCTCAACGGTAAAAATGAATACACCGTTCCCTGCCTGTTGGCTACGCCGGATGCCATAAATCCGCGTTTGGTTGCTTTCGTGGAGCCCGGGACGTCCGCTGACGCCTTGCAACAGCCATCGCCGCAGTCCGGTAGAATCTGGGCGCAACTTATTGACGACCTCTTTAA
>CANQAC010000100.1 GCA_947589345.1 uncultured Akkermansia sp. | reverse complement strand
CCTCATCATTTTTTTGCCCCCGGCGGCATCAGCCGCCCACGTAGTGCCTCACATCCCGGTACAATCCGCCGGTGTCAGGGCTCTACGAAAAAATCCTACGCACCGCCTTCCTTTTCTCCCGCGTCTTCTCATCATCCTTTGCCCACGGTATAAACGGCCGCACCACATTCCCCGCAGCATTCACACTCTGCAACAAACTCGTCGCACTACTCACCCATTGTATCGTGCTGTGCGCTCCCCCAGCCATCGTCCCAAGCCCGCCTGCCACCGCACGACTCGCATTCATCACCTGCAGCGTCCAATCCGCCGCAGAATGCTCCCGCTCATCCGTGCTCATCTTCCATATCTTCTTCCCATTCTTCACCACATCCAGCCCCAGCGCATCCGCTATACTCGCCGTCTTCACATATCCACCCGTCGCATTCTTCACCACACCCCCAATAATCGGTACCCCGCTCAGCAACCCCATCCCACTCACACCCGTGCCCACATTGCACGCCAGCCACATCGCCCACCCCTCATCCTCATCATCAGGCCAATTCCCACGCAATATATCAATGAGCATACACAGCGCCTGCTCCGCGCAACTCATCGTCAGCATATACTTAAAATAACTCCTCACATACCCATTCCTCCGCCCGCTCGCCAAATACATCCCCAGCTTATTCATCACCTCACTCCCCATATAAAACGACAACCGCCCCCACACGCCGCCTCCCAGCGCCGCCGCCAAACTCTTCTGACTCTTCCTCATCGGCTGCGCCCCCAAATCCATCACCCGCTCCACCTCCGCCATACACCTCTCGTGCATCTCCGCCTCGCTCATCGCCCCTCCCGTCTCCCGGTTCCGCGCCTCCAGCCTCCCCCATAGCAAATTATACAGCGCCGTCATACTCACACAATTCGCCGCCACATCCGCCCTCTCCAGCGCATTCATCCCCATCCGGCTCCACCCCGCAAGCCTGCTCCACTTCACCCCCTCCCCAAGCGCCAGCATATCCTCCCACACCTGCTTCCCACCGTGCCTCTCCGCAAACACTCGCTCCCTCATCATCTGCCCATACTTCATCCTGCCTCCCCCCACTCGGTCAACCAGCAACTGCCTCATCAACGCCACCGCGCTCACCCCCTCGCACGCCGTCCCGTGCATCAGCGCGCTCAGCTGCTTCACCAGCGTCGTCACACTCCCAGCCAGCACCGCCGGTGCATGCGCCCCCTGAAACATACCTATAATCCCCCCTAGCGCCCTCTGCGCATACGCCTCCGCCACCCCCTGCCCATCCAGCAAATTCAGCCCGTCCTTAATCGCCCGGAAACTACTCTCCCCCACCTTCTGCCTCAGCGCCCGCGCAAACCTCTCATTCCCCAGCATCCGCCTCCACTTCGCCGTCACCTCACCCATGCATATATAATTATTCGTCATCGCCACCGCACCCATAAACGCATTCGTCGCCCCCACACTCAAATCAAAATGCAAATGGTGATTCACCCTCAACTTCAGCATACTATACCGCGTACTGCACTGCCCTCCCTCCACCGATAGCCCATTCATACTCTCATTCACACGCCCACTCTGGTCAAACGCCACACCCGGCCAATAATTCTCCTCCTCAGGAAATGGCACACCCTCCCGCGCCTCAAACACCTCCGCCAGCCCGCTCCGGCTCAGCCAATCCCTCATCCAATACCCAAACTCCATCACCTCCCCGCCCACAAACTCCCTCAGCTGCCCCAGCACCTCATCCGTGTACCCGTGCACAATCGCACTCCCCTCCTTATACCTCTTCTGCTCGCAGAGCAACAGCAAATTCAACGCCGCATCCCTCGTCAACCTCAGCGCCTTCCTACTCCCCGCTATCTCCACCTCCCTCTCCACCGTCACCCACTTGCGCTCCCTTCCCGCATTTTCCCCGTTGACATCCCCGCTCCCCTCTGCTATATTCCCATCTGATGCGTGAGACGGGGGGCTGTCCTGAGAGTCTTGCGCAGTCCCACCGGACACGCCCCGGGCTAGGGAAACATCCTTGCTATACTCCAACTCGCCATGTCGAAACTTCTCCGCCTTTGATGCGCTGTGCACATGGTAAAACGACTTAATCTCCCCTCCCTCCACAGTAAATGCAGCGGCGTATATCTTACCGTTCCCATCATCAACCACGCCAAAATACGTCCTCTGCTTCCCTTCATCTTGCAGCCATATCTCGTGCGGATCCTTCAAAATAGAAAGAATATGATTCAACCGCCGCACTCGCCTCTCCCTATCCGCCTCCGTCTTATCCTCCCAATGCTCCCACAGCTTGCCACCAAGCCGCACCTTCCGTCCACCGTACGCCTCAAACTCCCCTCCCTCCTCCAAAATCCTCCTTGCCTCATCCTCCGTATAACGATAATGAAGCTGTATCGGCTTAAGTCTCCCCGCCGCCGCTAGCTTCCTTCCCCTCTCCCTCTGCCCCCTCGCCTCCGCTGCCGCATCTATCTTGCGCAGCTCATCGCGCATCAGCTCTATATCCTCCTCCTGCGGCACAGCCTTCGCCTTCCTCCGGCTCCTCTTCTCCTCCTGCTCTAT
>CANQAC010000099.1 GCA_947589345.1 uncultured Akkermansia sp. | reverse complement strand
AGGCGTGCCAGATGGGCAGGTTGTCGTAGGCGTCATAGGTCACCTCGCCGGCCATGGTGGTGGTGCGGTTGCGGATGGCCTTCAGCTGACGGTGCAAGTCCTCCGCCAGCGCCGGTCCCAGCACCGAAATGGACGACCCGGCCACCGCCCCCAGCGCGCTTTCCAGTTCGGCGCTCTGCCCGTTGTCCAGCAGGGTGATGAGTCCGTTCACCAACTGCGCGTAATCCGTCGGATCGTTCAGCACGTCGATGAGCGACTCAAACTGCGTCTTGTTCTTGAGCGAATCCCACACCATCGTCGCTCCCGCCAGGGCATTCTTGGAGCCCTCCGGCAGTGCCCGTTCAAACTTGTTCTGCTTGGCTTCTTCCAGCACGACCTCCACCGAGCCGTCCTTGCCCACTTCCACCCCCTGCACGTCCGAGAAGAGGAAGCCGCTTCCCTTGAGCTGCACGTCCAGGTTATCCTTGTCGCCCTTCACGCCATCCCTGTAGGTGCCCAGCGTCAGCTTCCTGGAGTTGTCCCAGGCGTCGCCCGCCACGGCTTCCAGCACCACCTGACTGTCTTTCCCGAATTCCAGCGAGTTGCCGGTGATGCTCCCATCGTTGTAGGTGTCGGTGTTGACCTTGAAGGTGGTCGTGTTGCCCTGTCCCAGGTTGACGTCGCGCAGGGTGAGCTGTCCCCCCTTGCTCGGGTCGCTCAGGTCCACGGTGAGTTGCCCGCCGGCATCCACGCTCACATCCCAGGCTTTGCTCACGTCTCCCCCGGCGGCGCCGGTGTCCACGTTGTCGAGCGTCACCTCGGCGTTCTTGCCCACGGTGAGCTTGCCCGCCTCTTTCCTATCACTGCCGCCCAGCGAGCCGGAGAAGACGCTGGCCTTGCCGTCCTCGCCGGTGATGGTGACGTTGCCGCCCTTCGCGCTCTCCAGCGTACTGCCTTCCGCGCCGTTCAGCGAGCTGAGCTGGTTGTTGGCGCTGCTGCCCAGGTCGAGCGTGCCCTTCTTGCCCAAATTGGCCGAGCCGCCGCTCGTCGTGGCTCCCTCCGTCAGCTTCACGCTTCCGTCCTGCACATCCAGGTCGCTGCCTTTCACGGCGCTGTCCTTGCCGCTCACTTCCAGCTCACCGCCATCCTGCACGCTCACGTCCACGCCGGCCAGCACGGTCTTCTCCCCGTCCGCGTCGGCCGCCACGTGCTCACCGCCCAGTTTCAGGCTCGGGGCTTCTTCCGCGCCCTCGGCTTTCTTGAGGGTGAGGCTGCCGCTGCCGTCCCCGCTGGTGATGGTGGTGCCGTCCAGCTCGCTCTGCCCGTTGAGCTCGAGTTGCGCGTCGTTGCTCAGCACGATGTCGCCCTTGTTGTGGGTTCCCTCATCGCTGATCTCTCCCTTCACGGTGGTCTTGCCGCCGTCCAGCAACAAGCCCCTCTCGTCCTCGCCATGCGCGCCGTCCTTCTCGGCGGTCGTGTACTCGAAGGTGAGCCCTTCCATGCTGTTCTCATCGCCGCGCAGTTCCAGCGCGCCCTCGGTGATGGTGGTGGCGCCGTCCTTAAGCGTGTAGTTGCCTCCCACGCTCAGCGTCCCCTTGCCGCTCTTCGTGACGTCCACGCCCTCGCCGCCGTCGATGCTCCCGTTGAAGGTGGTGTGCTGCCCCTCCACGGTGGTGCCGTCCACGTCGGGATATTGGTCCTTGTCGTCGATCGTGGCTTTGCTGTTGTCGAAAGTAACCTCCAGGCGATTCTCCCCGGTCTTGTCCTCGTTGCTGTTTTTCAGGTGCAGTTGGCTGCCGGTCACGCCCAGCAGGTTATGAACGGTCGCGTCCCCGCTTTCACCATCCAGGTTCAGCGTGAGTTCGTCCTCCGCGCCGGCCAGCACGGTGGCTTTCACCTCGCCCAGGATCGAAGCGTCCGTCAGCTCGCTCGGCCCGCTCGGCGCCACAAACACGTCTCCCGCCGAGCCCGTCAGTTTGATGCACCCGTCCTCGACGCTCACCTCTTTGATGTCCAGCGATTCGAGAATATTCACATCTTTGCCCTTCAGGTCGCCCAGGGCCACTTCTCCCATGGTCAGGGTACCATCCTTGAGGATCTGCAGGTACGCGCTCGCTTCCTCCCCGCCTCCGGCTTTCGCCAGGGCGTTGATGACGCCGGTCAGCGCGTCTCCCTCCAGCCAGAGTTCGACGTCGCTCTTGCTGCCGGCATCCAGGGCGAAGCTGTCCTTCCCGGTGATGAGGGCTTCCGGCGTCCCGACCGCATCGCCCACGTTCTCCGAGGCAAAGTGCAGGATGAGTTTGTGGCTGCTGTCGGCCTTGTAGCTGTCGGTGATGCCGGTGAGCTGCCCGTGTTCGTTGATGGTGATGCCGTCCAACTGGCTACCCCTCATGCCGTTGACGTTGACGATGCCGCCCTGCTCGCCCGACCTCAGGCTGTAGGCCGCCGCTGCCGGCTTGGTATCTTCTGTCGCCGTGTTGACGTACAGCTTGGCAGTACCCTTACTGCCGATGCCGCCCACAGCCAGTTCGACGTTGGCCAGGGTGATGTCCCCGCTCACGAGTTCGGTGCCTTTCCACTTGGCTTGCGTTTCCCGGTCGCCCAAGGTGACGGTCCCCTTCAGTTTGGCGGTGGCGCTGTTGCCTGTGTCAGTAGAGGTCACGGTCAGTGTCCCGGAGCTGCCCTCCAAGGTGACGCCGTCACTGACTTTGCCGCTGTA
>CANQAC010000098.1 GCA_947589345.1 uncultured Akkermansia sp. | reverse complement strand
TTCTTCAGGGCTTTTACAGCTTGCGGATAGAGTGGCCATCTCTCGTTCATGATGCATGATTATGTCTCATATCTGAGTAAAAAGCAAGAATTTTTGCTCAGATATAGAACAAAATATTTCTCTTTCTTGTGATCGAGGGGAGTATTGCTGACTCTGCTTTTGCTCACGTTTCAGAATTCAGATTACCATGCGAAGGATTTTAGACATAAAACCGGCAGTTATCCGAAATTGAGGTCAACCGCTTGATCAAAAATTTCCGACAAATGAAGGAGATGATGTCCGGCAAGGGGCTCGGGAAGAATACCAAGATCACGGACGCCCTGCGTTCCTTCAAGGCTGATGCGTCCTCACCGCCCGACTTGTCCTCGCTCTTCGACTCCCTGTCGCGTCCTCCCAAGACCCCCGGAATGGGTTCCATGGGCGGCTTCTCCGGCTTTTCTAAACGCCGCCATTGAGAGTCTTTTCACCCGGTTAATCTCAGCGAGGAAAACAAGCAGCTCGCACAAGCGCATTCAGTCCCTCCGCGATGTCTTTGTCGCACCGGATACGACTTTATCCTTGATGACGTCCCGTTTCACGAGCCTTTTTTGGGGAGTTTGAGATCGCGCAGCAGGTAGTAGAGGCAGAGGGCGTTGGTATTCCCCTGCATCACGCGCTTGAAGTCGGCTTCCAGGTGGTCCGTCTTAAATCCGATAATATCTTTGGCAGACCTCCAAGAATCGTAAGGCTTGATCGCCGGGGTGGCCATGCAGAGAGGGCCACAGTCCATCCCCGCGTGGTTGAGGATTTCCAAGGCAGCTTTCTTCTTTTCCTTGCCACCGCCTTTGGCAAAGTACGCGGCAACGCCCAGCTCGTACTTGCTGCAAATGTCACACAATGCCGCCGCTTCCGTAAAAAGACTTTGAGCGCGCTGCGGGCTTTTTTTGACGCCGCCCTTCCCCTTCAGGTAACAAAGACCGAGCGTGTACTTCGCCACGACATTCCCCTGCTCCGCGGCTTGGGCGAGCCATTTGTTGGCTTCTTTGGCAGCTTTTCCGCCGCGCCGCAGGAGCAGCTGCCCCAGACGCAACGCGGCTATGTCCAGCTTCTGTTCCGCTGCCTTGCGATACAGCTCCTCCGCTTTTTTCTCATCGCACTCCGTGCCGCGACCGAGCTCGTAGCAGTTCGCCAACCTGTACACAGCGAGAACATGCCCGCCTTCCGCCGCCTTGGCGTACAATTCCACCGCCTTGGGCAAATCCTTGTTGCCGTGATCGTATCCGAAAGCGTCACAGTAGTCCTTTCCAGCCTCCGTGGCGGTCATTCCAAACGCACCACCGCTCTCAGCAGCTAAGGTGAGCCACTTGATTTCATTCATCCGATCTCCTTTCTGTCGGCAGATGCCTGCCATCTGCGTATACATACAATAAGACGAACCCGATTCCGCAAACTCTTTGCAACGTTCTTCATTGCCCTCAACGACGTAGCCCGCGGCCTGAACACACCCGGCTTTCCACGCAGCCAAACTTTTTTTATTCTTTTCCGTATAATCCGTACTGTTATCAGTCTCAGCAAGCACCATCATCCCGTAAGAATTCCCCTGCGCCGCTGCTTTCTCGGCATATTTTGACGCTTCGGCTTTTGCCTCTGCGTTGCCCGATCTGGAAAAATATGCGTAAACGGCCTGCGCGCCGTGGTGGTCCTGATTTGCTGCATCTTTGAGGAGCGATGCAATCCGCTCTTTATTTCCCCCTTTTTTCAGGAGAAGTCGCGTCGTCTCATCATAAGCCAGCAACCACTGCGCATCCGCATCTCCCTCCGCTGCCAGAGGCTCTATGATTTTGCGCGCCTCATCGTGATTCTGCTCCCCGCTGAAGCCTCCGGCCAACCGAAGCGCCAACACCAGGCCCGCCTTCTTATTGCCCTTTTCCTGCTCCGCCTTGAGCAGCTCTTGCAACTCCTGCTCGGACTCCGGTTTTTCCTTGCGTATCAGGCGCACCGCCTGCAGCTCCCACGGCAGGGAATTCTCTTTCTTCTCCTCCTCCTGTCCGTGCGCCATGCCCACCAGCATGCCGACCGCCAACGCCAGCGCCCCCAGACCCCGCGCGGGGAGCGCCGATTTCGTGTTCTTTCTTTGCTTTGCTTCCATACCGTGATCGAGATGATTCTTCATGTTTCAGCTTACTCATGGAATGAGGGAAGTTCCTCCCGTCATGAGCCTTTTTTGGGGAAGTTCCAGGTCGCGCAGCAGGTAGTAGAGGCAGAGGGCGTTGGTGTTCCCCTGCATCACGCGCATGAAGTCGGCTTCCTGATGGTCCGTCTTAAGATCTCCGTCACCGATGATATAGCGGGAAGACCACCACAAATACCACCCCATCCGGCTCGCGACCTTCGGGGTAGCCATGCAGAGCGGACCACAATCAATCCCCGCGTGGTTGAGGATTTCCAAGGCAGCTTTATTCTTTTCCTTGCTGCTGCCTTTGGCAAAGTATGCGGCAAAGCCCAGCTCGTACTTGCTGCAAATGTCACACAATGCCGCCGCTTCCTTGAAAAGAGCCTGAGCGCGCTGCGGATTTCCCTTGACGCCGCCTTTCCCTTTCAGGTAGCAAAGTCCGAGCGTGTACTTCGCCACGACATTCCCTTGCTTTGCGGCCGCGGCAAGCCACTTGCCGGCCTCTTGAGCCGCTTTCCCGCCGCGCCGCAGGAGCAGCTGTCCCAGACGCAACGCCGCTAAATCGAGTTTCTTCTCTGCGGCTTTGCGATACAGCTCCTCCGCTTTTTTCTCATCGCGCTCCGTGCCGCGACCTAGCTCGTAGCAATTCGCCAACCTGTACATGGCGAGAACATGTCCGCCTTCCGCCGCCTTGGTGTACAATTCCACCGCCTTGGGCAAATCCT
>CANQAC010000097.1 GCA_947589345.1 uncultured Akkermansia sp. | reverse complement strand
TTGCTCTACCTGAACACGGACGCCGAGTTCCGCCAGGGCAATACCTCCTGGCAGGCTACCGTCGGCATGCGCTACGATTTCTGAGAGAGAGCGCGCAGATCTCCCGCCCAAAAATCCAAAGACAAGCTCAAGTCGGGCGGTCCCTACTTTTTCTTGAGCTTCACGTCCTCCGTCGTGAGGATGAGGTCCATGTCGTGGAAGACTGCGATGCGTCCTTCGGCGATGACGCGTGAGTCCGTGGCGCGCGCGACGGCAAGCGTGACGAAATCGTTGAAATCGTGGTTCATGGCGGTGGCGACGGGATAGAGCTTGGTGACGTTCTTGTGGGTCTTCACATTGTAAATCGGGTAGCGCTCGCCGATGCGATTCACCAGCTCCGCGGCGCTCTCTTCCGTTTTCGTCACAAAGACCGTTTGCACGATCGGCTCCAGCTTGCTGTGCGCTATCTCCTTGAGCATTTCCTTCTCTTGGGCGACGAACTTCGTGAGGTTCGGGCATTTCAGGACTCCGGGGTCTGTGGGATTTGGGGCGATGTCGAACCAGACGAACATGAAGTACTGAGCGCGGTCGCTGACGCGTGAGCTCTGCTTATCATCCAGCTCTTTCAGGAAAGACGCGATGCGGTTGATGCCGTGGTCAACTTTTTCCCTTTCCTCTTCATCCAGAGTGTCCTTATCCTCCTCGGAGTGCACATTGCCGAATTTGACCTGCTTCCGGAGTTCCCTGATTTCCGGGGGAAAGGCTTTCTGCGATTCTTTTTTTAATTCTTCGGGATCGTTTCCCACCGCACACATCGCCTCCCAGCGTTGGATGAGAAAACGCCAGTGCCGGAGCAGTCTCGTCCCTTCCACCTCGACCACGGTGTTGCCCGCCGGGTCCACAATCGTCATCCCCTTGCGCGGACCGCAGCGGTACCCTGCAATAGCTCCCGCCCCGCGCGCATCATCGTAGCATGAGGGAAAGAGCGCTTTCGCCTTTTCCAGCGTTTTCTGCAGCAGTTCCTCGTCCCCCCGTCCGATGAACAGCATCTCCACATTCTCACGCTGCATCTTCGGGTACAGCGTATTCATCTGCCGAAGGAGCTCCGGCATCTCCATGTAATCCTCCGGACTATCCGTCCCCGTACGCACAATAATGAAGTATTTGGCGTTGTCGTTGATCTCTCCGTCGAACAACTTGAGCCACTTCCACGCGTTCATGGCAAGAATCTGCTGCTCCACGTCAATCATCGGCCCCGGCGAGATGCGCTCGGCGGCAGTGGTGCCTGCGGCCGGCGTCTCATTCGTTCCTCCCCACGCCTGCATAGCCCCGGCAAGAACCCAGATTGAAATATGTGTTAGCAAACGCTTCATGTCGCTCATATTAGGCAAAACTCCTGTTCCTGGCAAGAAAAATCAGGCGGCAGGCAGGAATTTTCCGCGCGGAGAAAGCGGCGCAGGTTGGCGAAATCGTCGGTTCGCCGCGCCTCTGCGGCGGGAGAGGGGACAAAAATCTGTGCAACGCGCATAAGTTCAATAAATCGCGCCTGGATCACCGTCCATCGGACAAAGCGAACGTATTTTGAATACGCTTGCTCCGGGCTCTTCTGTCTTGCTTTTTTGGGGAAAAGAGATTAACATGGGGAGGCATGAAATCGCGCATGGATGAGTTTGAGGAATGGGGGACGGATGTGGTGTTCAACCGCGCCCACGGGTTTCGGGCTTGGGTGATGCGCTGTATTTTACGGGTGGCGAGCTGGGGCTTCCACGTGGTGGTGAAAATGCGTTTGTTCTTGTACCGGCGGCGGCTGCGCACGGTGCATTACCTGGGAACTTTTGTGGTGAGCGTGGGCAATATCACGGCGGGAGGAACGGGAAAAACGCCGGTGGTGGAACTGCTGGCGGCCACCCTGGCCGCGCGGGGTCGCAAGTGCGCCATCCTCACGCGCGGGTATAAAAGCGCGGATCTCCCCAAGCCGCAGGTGTGGACAAATGCGCGTGGCAAACGCGTCAAAAACCTTCCTAAAATCGCCAGCGACGGTCACACCCGCTACCTCTCCCCGCTCTACGCGGGAGATGAGCCGTACATGCTCGCGCGCAATTTGGACAACGTGGCGGTGCTGGTGGACAAAGATCGCGTCAAATCCGGCATCTTTGCCATTGAGCAGCTGGGGAGCAACACCCTGATTCTGGATGACGGCATGCAGTATCTCAAGCTGCGCCACGAGATCGACATCGTGCTGGTGGATTGCGGATTCCCTTTCGGGACGGGTGCGCTGCTGCCGCGCGGAACCATGCGCGAGCCGAAGGCGGCCCTGTCGCGTGCCGGCTACATTATCCTCACCAAGAGCGAGGGGAAGCCTCAGGATGCTCTCATCTCCATCATCCGCCGCTACAATAAACTGGCGGATATCATCGTGACGAACCACACCCCCGACTACCTGCAGAACGTCTTTACCGGGGAACGCCTGCCGCTCTCCGCGCTGAGCGGCAAATATGTGGCCTGCCTGAGCGGCATCGCTCGACCGGAGAGCTTTGAAACCCTCGTGGAACAGCTTGGCGCCCACATCGAGATACGCCGCCGTTACCCTGACCACCATTGGTTCGACCAGTCGGAGATGGACGCCTTTTTGCAGCGTTGCGCCGACCGCGCCATTGACTTTATCGTCACCACGGAGAAAGATGCTGTGCGCTTCCTGAAACCCGACGAAATGGACGTCCCGATTTTCTTCCTGCGTATCCGTATCGAGATCCTCCAGGGGCAACAGGAGTGGCAGCGCCTCATCGACAATATCTGCGCCATTGCTGCCCCCCAGCCCCTGCCGGAATGGGGCGATGTGCTGTAGAAACGCGGATGCCCCGCAAAAGCGCGGCGGTCTCGACCGTGGTCGGTTGAGGAGGGGGGCACAATCTTTTAGTAGCTGCGTTGGTAGCCCTCTTAGTTCCGGCCTGCGGAGGAGGAGGGGAGGGGCAGGACTACTAC
>CANQAC010000096.1 GCA_947589345.1 uncultured Akkermansia sp. | reverse complement strand
CTCGTCCAGAATCACGCGCGATTCAGACTGTCCGGAAACCTTCAATGCAATCCGGGATGGGAGATTGGCTTTAATAGTGCCGGATACTATATGCGTTGTCGGCATTTGAGTAGCGACGATGAGGTGCATTCCAGCTCCGTATGCCTTCTGCGTAAATCTACAGATAAGCATTTCAAGCTCCTCCTTATTCTCCAGTATGAGATCGAACAATTCACCGATGACGATAATGATGTAAGGAAGGTGTACGGGCATGCTCCTATCCTGATGCGGGCCTTCGCCATCTTGGGGTGATTTTTCATCCCCTGTAGGGTCATCATCAGCACATTCATCCGGGAATGGAGTATTCAACTTGTCCTCTGCAGGCAGTGCATTGTAGTCTCTCAGAGTACGCACACCGATTGCGCTGAAAAGTTCGTAGCGGCGTCCCACCTCATCAACGGCCCATCGCAAGACCTCGATTGCGTTAGCCGGATCCTCCACCACCGGCACGGCAAGATGCGGCAGCTTTTTGTAGAACGGCATATCGATCTCTCGGGTATCCACCAACACAAGGCGCAGTTCATCCGGACGGAATTGGGAGAGGACCGACACCAGTATGTTGTTGATGCATGCAAATTTTTCAAAACCATCGGAGCCGGCGACAAGCACGTGCGGCATCGCCGACAGATCCCTGATCACCGGATTGCCATGCACATCTTTTCCCAGCGCGACTGGGATGCGCAGATCCGGATTCCGGAATTCCGGGGATTGCAACAGTTCGCGCAGGTAAACCTGCTCTTTGTTGGCGTCTTCGAGTTTCTCCTCCACCGTCGATGGAACGGTGTCTGAACCGAGAATGTCGGATGTTTTCTTATTCATCTTCATTTGTTTTAGGTTAAGTTGATTCATTCGGATGTTTCGGTGCCTTCTGTCGGATCCTTCGCTCCGGCAGCGAGCAAAAGTTCAACGATATCCTCATGCCATTTTTCCTCTGCCGTGACAAGAGCTTTCTCATCCGCATTAGCCCCGGCAGCAAGCAGCAGCTTGACGATCTTCACTTTCTCCTCTTCATCTTCCACCGCCGCAATGAGAGCCGTACCGTAATCCCCGGTCTGCGCCTGTGCATTGACATCCGCCCCGCTTTCCAGCAATAGCTTGGCGATTTTCACCTTCCCATCTTTCGCCGCCGCGATGAGGGCTGTACCGTATTTCCCGGCCTGTGCCTGCGCATTGACATCAGCGCCGGCTTCCAGCAGGAGCTCGATGATCTCCGTTTTTCCTCTCCCCGCCGCCGCAATGAGAGCTGTGCCGTAATCTCCCACCTGAGCCTGCGCATTGACATCCGCCCCGGTTTCCAGCAGTAGCTTGACGATCTTCACCTTCCCATTCTTCGCCGCCGCGATGAGGGCTGTACCGTAATCCCCCGCCTGAGCCTGGGCATTGACGTCTGCCCCGGCAGTAAGCAGGAGCTTGACGATATCCGCTTTTCCTCTCCCCGCCGCCGCGATGAGAGCTGTGCCGTAATCTCCCACCTGACCCTGTGCATTGACATCCGCCCCGGTTTCCAGCAGTAGCTTGACGATCTTCACCTTCCCATTCTTCGCCGCCGCAATGAGAGCTGTGCCGTAATCTCCCACCTGAGCCTGCGCATTGACATCCGCCCCGGTTTCCAGCAGTAGCTTGACGATCTTCACCTTCCCATTCTTCGCCGCCGCGATGAGGGCTGTACCGTAATCCCCCGCCTGAGCCTGGGCATGGACGTCTGCCCCGGCTTCCAGCAGGAACTTGACGATCTTCGCCTTCCCATCTTCCGCCGCCGCAATGAGAGCTGTCCCGTAATCTCCCACCTGAGCCTGCGCATTGACATCCGCCCCGGCTTCCAGCAACAGCTTAACGATATCCTCGTCCCCTCTTCCCGCCGCCGCAATGAGAGCTGTGCCGTAATGTCCCACCTGAGCCTGGGCATGGACGTCTGCCCCAACCTTCAGGAGCAGCTTGATTACAACCGGGTCCCCAAATCTTACCGCCGCGATGAGGGCTGTGCCGTGATACCCCACCTGAGCCTGCTCATTGACATCCGCCCCGGCTTCCAGCAACAGTTTAACGATCTTCACGTTCCCTTCTTCTTCTTTCACTATATGGAGATCCCATATTCCTCTTTCCGCCGCCGCAATGAGGGGTGTGCCGTAATGTCCCACCTGAGCCTGCGCATTAACATCCGCCCCGGCTTCCAGCAGCAGCTTGACGATCTCCTCGTTCTCTCTTTCCGCCGCCGCGATGAGGGCCGTCCCGCAATACCCGGTCTGAGCCTGCGCGTTGACATCGGCTCCGGCTTCAATGAGTGCGCGGATTACATTCACAGATGCCTCGGAATCATTGATTTCCTGGATGAGGTAGCGATTGAGTCGTTCTGTCTTTGACATGATCGCATGTGGTTGTTAATATTGTTGATGATTGATGGAATGGAAAGAAGATAGCCAGCATTCACATCCGCCCCGGCTTCAAGAAGCTTCCGTACTTTTCTGCGGGGGCGCCAGCTGTCTTAATTTCTTGGATAAGTTGGTCGTTTTTGTTCATTGTACCCATTTTTGAGTTACGATATGATTCAATCGGATGTTTCGGTGCCCTCTGTCGGTTCCTTCGCTCCGGCGGCGAGCAAAAGTTTCACGATTTTCTCATGCCCTTTTTCCTCTGCAGTGGCAAGCGCTCTCCCATCCGCATTAGCCCCGGCTTCCAGCAACAGCTTGACGATCTTCATCTTCCCGTCCCTCGCCGCCGCAATGAGAGCCGTACCGTGCTCCCCGGTCTGTGCCTGTGCATTGACATCTGCCCCAACCTTCAGCAGCAGCTTGATTGCAACAAAGTCCCCCTGGTTTGCCGCCGCGATGAGGGCTGTACCGTAATCTCCCACCTGCGGTTGCGCATTGACATCCGCCCCGGCAGTGAGCAGCAGCTTGACGATCTCCGCTTTTCCTCTCCCCGCCGCCGCAATGAGAGCCGTGCCGTCAAGCCCCACCTGACCCTGCGCATTGACATCCGCCCCGGCTTCCAGCAGCAGCTTGACGATATCCAAGTTCCCTCCTCCCGC
>CANQAC010000095.1 GCA_947589345.1 uncultured Akkermansia sp. | reverse complement strand
AGAGAGGGAAAGGGAGAGGAGAATCAAAGCCGACAAAACAAAAAGTTAAAAAAGGTACTAGCCGCAGATGGCGTTGGAGTGCATAGGGCTGGTGGCGGCGGGTTTCCTGTACCACGATTTACAGGAGCTCAATGTGCGGGTGATGGAGTTGGAGCATAAATCAAAGTCTCCGCCATAAAAAACCTACCCGCCGAGTTAAGCGCTGCAACGCCCCGGCGGGTAGGAAAATGATAATAAGGATACGTTACTTCCTTGGCGATATTAGAACACGAGATGATGGTAATGTCAACTAAAAAAATCAGCCCCGTTGCCCGCCCCCTTGCGGGGACAGGGCGGGAGGCTGTTTACAACAACAGCTGGTACATGAGGAACAGCAACTCTATACCCCATTCCACAAGCAGGGGGCTTGTGGCCAGCTTGTTTTCGCGTATCGGTATTGTCATTGTATTTTTGCCGGCTTTTGCAGAACCGGCGGGGGGAGTTTAACACAATCTAACGCATGAGACAAGCGATGAGAATTGCACTATTACCGGGGCATGCGCAGGAGAAAGAGAGTGGGGCGCGTGGGAATGGGTGCGAGGGGGGGTACAATCTTTTAGTAGCTGCGTTGGTAGCCCTCTTAGTTCCGGCCTGCGGAGGAGGAGGGGAGGGGGAGCCTGACTATTACGTGTCGGTGCGACAGTTTGAGACCGGTACCAAGAAATTTTACATTATGGCAACCCCCTCTGTTCAGTTTTACGCTGTGAACCGCATCGGAGATACGCAACAGGAACTCGGCGACAAGTTCGTCGAGGAGATGTACGGCAAGTGGGGGATGGAGTTTAGAAGAGACGAAGAAGGTCGCCCTATAGACGAAAAAGGCGAACCTATGACGGTTAAAGGCACGATCGTACGAGGTTGGTGCGACACACCGGGGTCCAGGACGCAGAGCGATCTTGCCTACTGCACGCAAAACGAGACCATGGGACTGCTGTATGCAGGCTTCCAAACTAATGACGGGAGCATTCCTGCGACGCTCTCGAACGTGATGGGTTGTATACGTGCCGATCAGCTTATTCAGATCACTGACGACTGGGACATTGTATATAACGGGGGGAAGGTTTTGGGAACCACGAGCGGTGCTTTGCTGTACGTCAGGTTTAACTTCGAAACCGGCTTTGCCGACCTCGGCTTGGATTTCCAAATGTACGAATCTGTGGGCGGCGATGAGCTGTTTCCCGTCGAAGCGAGCCGACCATTCATCGTTGTAAATCCCTGATAGCAGATGGAGTAGGAGGACCGTCGGTGGAGAAACCAGCATTGAATTGTAATCGTCCGTTTATAGCGGTAGATAGGTGATCAAGGAGAGAGAAGGGGTCGAGGAAGGAGCCGAGAGAAGGAGGAAGGAGGAGAGGAGCCGAGCTGGAGGGAGGGAGAAGAGGGAAGAGGAGAAGGAGAGGAGCAAGAGCAAGCAAGAGAGAGTGAAAGAGAGCGAGAGGAGAGGAGGGAGAGAGAGCCAGGAGAGGGAGAAGAGAGGGAAAGGGAGAGGAGAATCAAAGCGGACAAAACAAAAAGTTAAAAATAGGTGCGAGATTTCGCCGCTGTTGAAAGCAAGTCGTTTCGTGATGAGAGAGTTTTTTTAGATTGACAAAGTACAAGAACCATGTACAATGGAGGCATGTGTCCGACCGTAGTAAGTTACAGTAAGGCGCGCCAGAATTTGGCGAGTTTGATGAAGGAATGCGTGGATGACAGTCAGCCCGTGGTGATCACGAGTCGCGGGAGGAAGGTGGTGATGGTGCCGTATGACGACTGGGCGAGCGAGGAGGAGACGAGGTATCTGCTGGATGACCCGGTGAACAGGAAGCATTTGCTGGAGTCGCTGGAGCAGGCGAAGCGCGGAGAACTGGTTGAGTTTAAGGGCATGAAAGACAATGAGGATTAAGCTGACGCCGTATGCACAGAGAGAGTGGGATAAGCTGGTGAGGAGCGATAGGAAGCTGGCGCTGAAGGTGGAGGAGCTGATGCGGGAGGTGGCGACGGATCCATACTTTGGGAGGGGGAAGCCGGAGCCGCTGAAGTATGAGCTGGCAGAGTGCTGGTCGCGTCGGATCAACAGGAAAGATCGGCTGGTGTATCGCGTGAATGAGGAAACAGGCGTTGTGGAAGTTTTATCCATGATGAGGCACTACGGACAACGTTAAACGGAGAGCATGTAGTTGATGTAGGCGCGTCGGCGGGCGTCCTTCGCGTGAAAAGTTCGGCGGGATAGGGGGCGAGGCAGGTTGAGGAGGGGGGATACAATCTTTTAGTAGCTGCGTTGGTAGCCCTCTTAGTTCCGGCCTGCGGAGGAGGAGGGGAGGGGCAGGACTATTATGCGTCCGTGCAACAATTTGAAAGTGGAGCGAAAGGGTTTCGAATCATAGCCACACCGTCTGTGGATGTGTATGCAACAGGATACTTTGGAGGCAACAAATATGAGTTGACAGAAGAATTTATCGGGGCGCTTACGAAAAATTATGAAGACTCCGAGGAGGGACAGCAGAGCCAACAAGACAACTCGCAGGCCGCACGAGAGTACATGGAGGGGCAAGCAATAGATGCGAGTGGTACCATTGTGCAGGGGGTGTGCGGGATGGGAGGAACGCTGACGAACGTTGATATAGCCTATTATGTGGAAGGGGGCAAGAGTGGAACGGGCTACATGTACATGACTTTCCAAACGGCGGATGGGACAGCGCCGAGAGTGATCGCGAATGTGCTCGGAGCAATGACGCCTGACCAGGTTATCCAATTTACGAACAATTATCTGATCGTTACGGTTAATCCCGACCAGAAAATTTTGGTATCCGTGGCGGGCTGCGTGATGCATATCCTTTTTGATTTCAACAGCGGCGTGGCGAATGTAGGTCTTGCTTACAATGTGGCGTCATCGACAGAGGATGATGAAAACTTGTGGGGAGATATAAACTTTGCATCCGGGCCGTCGGTGGAGAAACCAGCATTGAATTGTAATCGTCCGTTTATAGCGGTAGATAGGTGATCAAGGAGAGAGAAGGGGTCGAGGAAGGAGCCGAGAGAAGGAGGAAGGAG
>CANQAC010000094.1 GCA_947589345.1 uncultured Akkermansia sp. | reverse complement strand
TCAGAAGCTGAGTCGGTAGCCGAGTGCGGCGTCCGCGCTCATCCAGCCGTTGCGCCACTCCAGCGAACCATCCAGGAAGACGCTGCCGTACTGCGAGCCCAGCGGGATGGTGAGGCCTGCGCCCACTTCCACTCCCACGGCTCCCACCTTGGCGCTCTCCACCTCCGCCATGGTCGCGCTGCCCACGATGCCGTTGAGCGCCCGTCCGGAGTGGTCGCCCACGTCCACCTTCATCAGCACTCGCGCCTCGAAGATCGAGCTCCGGTTAAACGCATTCTCGCCCAGCACGCTCTGCATGCGCACACCGGCGCCGAAGGTGACGACATCCTGCGTGATGTCATCCACCCTGAGTCCGGCGTCGCTTCCCGTCTCGCTGTATCCCTTGACGCTCGCGTGGCGCACCTCCGCATTGAACACCGGCTGCAAGGCCATGGTGCCTTCCTTGTTCATGAGCTTCGTGTAGCCCACCTCGTACATCGCTCCCATGGCGTAGCCGTCCGTGCTCCCCTTGGTGCGGTAGTTCCCCGCTCCGTAGTTCACCGTGCGGTCCAGCTGCACATCCGCCAGCCCTCCGCTCACCACGAAGGTGTGGATCCACGCCCCGCTCGTCGCCCTCAGGAACGCGCTCAGGTAGGTCGTATCCAGGTGCCCGTTGGCTCCGTCCACCGCACTCGGCTTCAGGTCGCCGTACATCGCCGTAATCGCCAGACCGACGGTGGCTTGCGGCGCCACGTCGATATCCACGCCCACGGTGCCGCCCCAGTTGTTGAGCGTGTAGCCCGGCGCAGACCCATCGGAATCCAGTTTGTGGTAGCCGCCCTCGCCGTTGATCCAGGCGTGCCACATCGGCATGTCGTCGTAGGAATCATAGCTCACATCACTGCCCATGGTGGTGGTGCGGTTGCGGATGGCCTTCAACTGGCGGTGCAAGTCCTCCGCCAACGCCGGTCCCAGCGTCGAGATCGACGACCCGGCCACCGCCTCCAGCGCGCTTTCCAGTCCGGCGCTCTGTCCGTTGTCGAACATCGAGATCAGCTGGAGCGTCAGCTTTTCGTAGTCTGATTCCGGATCGCTCAGCGCATCGAAGAAGGCCTGAAGCTGCGACTTATCCTTCAGCGAATCCCACATCATCGTCGCGCCCGCCAGGGCATTCTTGGAGCCGTTCGGCATCACGCGCTCAAACTTGTTCTCCTCCGCCTCCTCGGTCTTCACCGTCAGCTCGCCATCCGCGTTCACGCTCACCTTGCGGTCTTTCAGGAAGTTGCCGACGCCGGTGAACTTCACGTGGTCCGGGAAGGTGTCCTTCAAGCTCTTATCCACGGTGATGCCGGTCTTCACATCGCCATCCGAAACACGGCCGTTGCTGTGGAAGTTCAGCTCACCATCCGTGCCCACGCCCGCGATGTTGGCCTCCAGCGCGTTCTTGTTGACGGGATTCTCGCCGAAGTCCACCGTCATCGTCCCGTCGCCCAGGTCCACATTACCCAGCGTCAGCTTGTCGGAGTCGCTCTTCGGACTCTTCTTGCTCACGTCCACGGTCAGGTTCGCTCCCTTGCCCAGCTCCACACCCCAGGCATTCTCCTTGGAGCCTGTCGAGCTGGCGTTGTCCAGGGTGAAGTCCACCCCGTCCGCCACCGCCAGGGTGCCGGCTTTACCCTTGCCGTCCTTTCCTGCGCCGGCCAGCGTGCCCGAGAACTTGCCGCCGCTCTTCTCGGCATCGCCGCTTACGGTCAGTTTACCGCCATCGGCGCTCTTGAGTGTGCCGCTGCCTTTCAATTTGGTCACGTCGTTCTTGCCCGCGCCGACATCCAGAACGGTCTTATCACCCGCGAGATCCACTCCCACGCCGGACAACTGACCGTCCCCGCCGGAGAGCGTCAGGCTCGCGCCGGTCTCGCTTCCTTCCTCCTGCGCCAACACGACCGTTCCGCCGCCTGTCTCTTCATCGCCGGTGATGGTGGCGTGTTCCAAGGTACTGTTGCCCTTGAGCACGAGTTTGGAGTTATCCTGAATCTCGATGGCGTCACTCTTGCCGCCCGTCTTATCCTTACTCTCCGTGATTGACCCGTTCACGGTCGTCGTCCCGCCGTTGGCCAGCACGAGTCCGCGCTCCTCGGGTTTCTTCTGATCTCCCATGTGCCCGTCCTCACGCGGAGCGTCCGTGTAGTTGAAGGCGAGATCCTCCATGCTGTTCTCCTTGCCGTTGAGCACGAGCTGTCCCTGAGTGATGGTCGTGGAACCGCCATCCAGCGTGTAGTTGCCTCCCACGGTGAGCGTTCCCAGTCCCTTCTTCTCCACGCTCACGTTCTCCGATGAGATGCTTCCCGCAAAGAGCGTGTCTTGCCCCTTGGCGGCATCCTTGTCGGGGATCTCTTCGTTCACCTTCTCCCGGAAGGCGTTCTCCAGCACGACGGTCCGATTCTTATCGTCCTCCGACTTGAGCACCAACCCGGACAAACTATCTCCGCCCACGATGTTGGGCAGCACCGCCTTGCCTTCGTCCTCCTCCGTCACGGTGACTTCCAGCTTCTTCCCGCTGTCCACCACGACGGCTTTCTTGTTCTCGAAGTCGTCAAAACCCGTCACCGTGTCAGCATCAGGAGATCCGGCCGCCACGAAATACACGTCATCCTCGTTCACCTTGCCGGTGAGGACGAGGTCGCCCTTATCTTCTGCAACCTCTATGCCCACACCCAGCGAGCTGAGCAAAGCTCCGTTTCCGTTCGGATCGGTGTACGCCAAGTTCGTGAGGTCACCGATGCTCTCATCAAACGTCAGCGTACCGCCTTTCAGCACGTGCAGTTTCGTCTCTCCTCCGTCCAACGCCCCCTTCAAGGCAGTAATGAACGTCTCGTTACCGAAGTTGAGCTCGATATCCGCCACGTTGCTGACCGTGATCGTCGCGTCACCTTCGATGAGGTAGGTTTCTTTATCCGACAAGCTCGTGTTCTCCTCCGTGAAGAAGAGCGTGAGCTTCTTGGCGTCCCCCGTGGTGTACGTGCCTCTGAGACCGGTGAGCTGTCCGTACTCGTTGATCGTGATGCCATCCAAGTCCTCCGCATCCATCCCGTTCACATCCACGATGCCGCCCTGC
>CANQAC010000093.1 GCA_947589345.1 uncultured Akkermansia sp. | reverse complement strand
ATGAAAAATATCTATTAGGTATCTAAAATTTCGGCAAAAATTATCTGTGTGGTTATGACACAGTTATCCGTAAATCTATATTTTTGACTGATTTTGAACGCACTTTTTCTACAAAAAAAGTTGCTTACTATAATAGTTGGCTATATATTTGCATCATCAAACAGATACTTAATAGGTAGTGAACAACGACCAAAATTTATAATAGGCTATGACACGAGAAGAATTTACCGAAAGAACAGGGCTGACTCCAACATCCGAGGAATATCAGCATATCGAGGCTATGTATATGGCCGCAGGAGATATGGATAAAGATGAGTTTTGCAAAGAATTTAAGAAGCACGGAATGAGCCGCCTCCTTGAAGAATTATTTGCAAAGATTCAATGTCAGGAAAATTCCATAAATGCGCTGATCGAGCGGCACGATGATTATATCAAAACAACCGCCGAAAAGGATATAGAACTCGCAATTTTTCTCATTGGAAAGGCTTGCGCCTATGATGATACCGATTTTTACAAAGAGGCGGTGCGGCTGATCGGGCAACGAGCAGTTACCGTGCATAAAATTCGGGCGGGATTGCCTCTTTTGGAGGAGGATATAAACTACATAGACAATAATCTTAAATAACACGGTATATGGGTAAATCAGGACAGTTAAAGGCGGAAAGCCTGCATGAATGGAAGTCCCAAATGGCGGACTTCCTCCTCGAAAGAGCACAGAAATTCGGCGATATTACTCTCCATATCAAAGCGGCCGACTTGATCGGCATGAAAGAGGTGATCCGCCGGAAAATAATCAAGGGCCTACCCTTGTGGGAGGTCGATAGAGTTTGGTTGAAAAACAATCTCAAATAATCGCAAACCTATAAAATTCAGCGCAACAATGGCAAATTCAATCAATGTAAACGGATGCTCCGTCTGTCAGCCGGGGCGAGAAAACTACACGAGTTTCACGGCCAAAATCGGCCGGAAATCGGTCAAAAGATGGCAATACGATTACCGCATGGAGAGCGGCGAACTCTTCTCCTGCGTCGGGGTATCCCTTGATAACTGCCGCGCAAAGCGGGATTTATGGCTCTCTCAAAAGCGATAGGATTATGGAAGAGAAAGATATTAAGACGGTCAAGACCACGCGGGGCGAACTTCGATACTATCGGGATTGGGGTAATTACGACGGGGGTGTTGTAATGCTGAACGCCCAAACTATCGACCGCTACAAGGCGATCAAGAACGAGCATCCCGACGCGGATAAATGCGGGGTTTTCTTCGCTTTTAGCCGAGAACAGTTCGCCGAGGGATACAAGCGTTTGGTAGAACTCGGACACATCAAAGACGGCGATAAGATATGCCGGACTTACTGCATTCTTCAAATTCTACGACGATAGCCGGGCAGCTATCCCGAAAGAATGCGATCCGCAGGAGGTTTATTTCTACGAATACAATAACCACGAGTGCATGATCGCATGGGATGGCGATAAAGAAGCCTATGACCTTATCGTCGGGTATTGGAGCGAGGAAATAGCAAAAACAATCAAACGCTTGTAATTATGGAATCAATATTCAATAGAGATTTTTATCCTACTCCGGTAGAAGTTATCGAAAAGATGCTTATCGGCGTGGATATTGGTGGCAAAATAATTCTCGAACCGTCCGCAGGCAGCGGGAACATTGTAGATTATCTGAATAATCGCGGAGCGAAGAAAGTCATCGCGTGCGAAACGGTCGAGAAATTACGCCGTATATTGGGAGGCAAATGCGACATTATCGCGGATGATTTTCTGACCGTAACTTCGGAGCAGATCAGTCATATCGACCTTATTGTGATGAATCCTCCGTTTTCGGCGGATGAAAAACATATCCTGCACGCTTACGAGATTGCGCCCGGTGG
Organism: uncultured Akkermansia sp.; assembly: GCA_947589345.1. Taxonomy (GTDB): domain Bacteria; phylum Verrucomicrobiota; class Verrucomicrobiia; order Verrucomicrobiales; family Akkermansiaceae; genus Akkermansia. The sequence goes on along the minus strand of CANQAC010000093.1, from coordinate 1,247 downwards.
TTGTGAGATTATCGCTTTATGCAACAGTCATACCCTTGATGATAGATATTCGACCAGCCGAAAGCAGTTGCGTGAAATCGTCGAAATGCACGGATTTGAGGAATATTTCGGAGATTGCTTTGCGTCGGCAGAGCGTTCGACGGGGGTTCATGTATCCTGCGTCCATCTGTTCAAGCCGGGAACAGGCGAAAAAGAATTTGAGGGATATTTTTATCTTGCCCCTGATGATGAGCCGCAGGGAGAGGGCTTGCAGCACTATAATTTCATTCGAGATTTGGTGAATCGCTATGTTGAAGCGGTCAAACGCTTCGATAATGTGATGGGAGCGGCGAAAGAGATCAACCAACTTGCAGAACCATTCAAGAGCAATGACATCCGCTTTGGCGCATATCGAGAACATGGGAATAACTATACTGCTATTACCCGTGATTGTTTCAAAAAGGAGTTGCAGAAAGCTGCATGGCGTTTGATATTCAGTAAAATGAATATGGAGAAATACGTTACGACCAAAGTTTTGGAAGATATGAATCGTATGGTCGAGCGGCAGACGCATATTCCGTTCACGATGCACAATGTTTTTCGAGTTCTCGAAGCTATCGTCTTTACTCATCGAGATCGGATGAATCAGGTGCTTGTAGAGGCATTCGATCATATCTGTTCGTTTAGTGCCGAAAATTCGACCGCGGGGGAGAAATGGAAGACAAATTCCGATTATATGGTCAATCGCCGTTTCATTGTTCCGCGTATTTGCGATTACGACGCACGATGGCCGTCTGCCTATGTCAAAATTGCATATTACGGGGGCGGATATGCTCGTGATATTGATGATGTCGTAAAGGCTATGTGTTATCTTACAGGGTGCAATTATGACGATTTTTCATCCTTGAATGATTTTGTTAGTAGGCTGACAATGAATTGGGGGCAGTGGTATGAATGGGGATTTTTCCGCATTCGAGGCTATAAGAAAGGCACGATGCACTTTGAGTTTGTTCGTGAGGAGGATTGGATGAAATTCAATATCGAGGTTGCGCGAATAAAGGGGTGGCAGTTGCCGAAGCAGAGGACGAGTAGAAAATAGCCGAACAAAACACCCCGTTACCCGTGCAACGATGATTACGATAGTTAATTACGATGATTACCAGCATAATAGCACAGCAGGATGCAACGAGGGCAGCAACGACCCCTGCAACGACGGGTGCAACGACCCCTGCACAGAAGATAAGAATATATAGATAATAAGATAGATA
>CANQAC010000092.1 GCA_947589345.1 uncultured Akkermansia sp. | reverse complement strand
TTGGGATTTGGGATTTGGGATTTGGGATTTGGGATTTGGGATTTGGGATTTGGGATTTGGGATTTGGGATTTGGGATGCTAGCGCGCTGTCGCGCGGGGGATGCGGAGCGGCAGCATCGGTGGCAGGTAAAACAATGCGGGTGACTTGTGCCGTTTTTAGCCAATTTTAACCAAGAAGTGGTGCCATTTTCGACCAATTTTAGTCGGAAAGTGGTGCCATTTTTAGCCAATTTTTTCTTGAGTCGGGGCACAAATTGCGTTATAAGGTATTCATGGAACGCACCATATTACAGGAATTGAAGGAATGGAAAACGAGCGCTATGAGGAAACCGCTTGTTTTGGAAGGGGCCAGGCAGGTGGGGAAAACATGGGTGATGCAGGAGTTTGGGAAGAGGGAGTACAAGCACACGGCGTATCTGAATTTGAGTGAAAAGCCGAGCGCCTGCACCTTGCTTGAAGGAGATTATGAAGTGGGACGTCTTTTGAGAGGCATAAGTCGGCAAAGCGGAGCAGAAGTGACGCCGGGCGAGACCTTGATTATATTGGATGAGATTCAGGAAAGTGAAAGGGCTCTCAATTCTCTTAAATTTTTGCACGAACGGGCTCCGGAATATCATGTGATGGCAGCCGGAAGTTTGCTCGGCGTAGCTCTCAACCGGCAGCGTATGTCTTACCCTGTGGGGCACGTCCAGATACGCCGATTGTTCCCCATGAGTTTTCATGAGTTTCTCCGGGCATTGGGAGAAAAGGACAGTGATGAAATACTGCGCGAAGCAGATACCGAAATGATCCAACTGACGCACGACAACTTGTGCTCGCTTCTCGAGGAATACGTCACCGTGGGAGGTATGCCTGAAGTTGTCAACAACTACGCGCAGATGAGGTCGGGAAAGACGATCCGACAACTGCAGAATGATATTATCGGTGCCTACGCCTACGATTTTTCGAAATACTCCACGAAGCAGCAGGTGGCACGTATACGCGACGTGTGGCAGTGCATTCCGGCACAGCTGGCGCGGCAATCGGCTAAATTTACTTATTCCCGGATCCGGGAAGGAGCGCGCGGTCGCGATTACGAAGCCGCTATTGAATGGCTCAACCTTTGCGGATTGGTTCACCGCGTGCATCGCATCTCCAAACCGGAGTTTCCCCTTCCTCATTACCGGCTATCGGACGCCTTCAAATTGTTCCTGAGCGATACCGGTCTGATGAGCGCTATGGTGAATCCCGACCCCGGGACCTTCCTGCAAGATCGTTCACAATACAAGGAATTCAAGGGAGCCCTCACAGAGCAATGCGTCTGTCAAATGTTGCAAACCTCGCAGCCGTGGACCTCAATCGCTTACTGGAGTATCCCCGGAAATATGGCGGAGGTCGATTTCATCCTGCAGTACGACAACTTGATCATACCCATTGAAGTCAAAGCGACGACCAACACGCAGGCAAAAAGTTTGAACCTGTACTGTGAGAAATACGCCCCGAAAATTGCCATCCGCACCTCCTTGGCTCGTTTCGGCGTCAAGGATCGTCTCCTGAGTCTTCCCCTCTACATGGTGGAAGATCTGCCGTCTGTCATTGCTAAGGTTCTATAATCCCGGGGCCGTCGGGCGCTATGCCTATTTACGATTTATGATACGGGGAATTCGCGCGCTGCGCGCGGGGAATGCGGTGCGGCCGTTTCTACTGTGGGCAAGGGATGATGAGAAGACGCGGGAGAAGAGGAAGAGGGTGCGCCGGATTTTTTCATAGCGCCCTGACACCGGCGGATTTTGCGGCGCGGGTGTATCGGAATGTGAAGCACGACACGGAGTGATTAAGCCGTGATGAGGTTGGGCTCTTGGCGGAGGATGCGCAGGAGTTTATAGGCTGCGGCGTCGGGGCGGCGTGCGCCGGTTTCCCACTTGGAAAGGGTGGATTGGGATATGCCGAGAGCGGCGGCGAAGTCTCTCTGATTGAGCCCGAGACTGCGACGCAGGCTGAGGACAAGTTGGGCAGAGGAAGTGTCTTTCTCTGTTCCGTTGATGATGATGAGGGAGCTGCCGGGAGGATCGTAGGGGATGCCGCAGGCGGTGCAGTTGGCGAGGGAGATTTCAGCGATGTCGTCGAGTTGGGATGAGACGTCGGCGATGGTGTCGCCATGGCAACAGTTGGGAGCGATTTCCGGGAGGGAGCCGATGTAGCAGTTGTCCTCTTTGCTCCAACGGATGATGCGAGTGAAGAGTTTAGCTAATTTTTTAGTGTTCTTTTTCATGGCGTGCTTTTTTTACGGTTGCGATGGCTTGGAGGACTTCCTGCTCTTGGTAGCGTTTGGCGTCGTCGCCGTCGTGTCCGGAGATTGTGACGGGACGGATGAGAGAGGGGTGCCCGTATTGGCGGTGGCTGCCTTTGCCGGTTGGCAGGAGGCGGAGGCCGGTTTGAGAAGCATGGCCTTGAGCTCGCGTATTTTTAGAGGTATGGACGCATTATGGTTCATTTGGAGGGGAGAGGCAAGCAAAAATAGCACAAAAGACAAAAAAACGGAAAATGTGAAACTGCGATTTTTTTGCGACTTGACACCGCCGGGGCGCCACAGGCGCTACTACGAATTACAAGGTCGCTGAGGCAGTGCGGTGCCGAAGCGTCAAGACGCCCGACGGCCCCGTGCAGGGCGCACGCGAAGCGTCAATTTACAATGGGGGAAATTCGCGCGCTGTGTGTGGGGTGGTGGGAGGTTTGTCGGGATGGTCGGATTCTCAGGAGAGGTGATAAAAATGAGAGGGGACGAGAATTTTTGCTTGCAAGAACGTCACGCCGTTGTATAATCCTCTCACCTTGTAAGGTCGATTTGCCGCAGCCACGAAAAATCAACCCAAGAACAAGCACAGAAATTATGAGCGAAATTAATGTCAACGACTTCAAGACGGACGAGAAGGACACCGGGTCCACCGGTTTTCAGGTAGCCGTATTGACGAAGCGAATTGCCCACCTGACGGAGCATCTGACCGAGAACAAGCACGACCACGCATCGCGGCGGGGTTTGCTGATGATGGTGGCCAAGCGTCGCAAGCTGTTGGATTATGCCAAGCGCACCAATCCGGAACTTTACCGCAGCTTGCTGGAGCGTCTCTCGCTTCGTCGCTGATGTCGCGTTGGACGATTCTCATTTTTCAACCGTCGCAGGTTTTCTCCTCGCGGCGGTTTTTTATTGCCGCCGGGTAGGGGGATGACGGCGAGAGGGAGGGTGACCCAAGGCTCAAAAAAAAGAGCCGCCTCCTTGACAAGCGGGCAAAGAGGCGGCAGACCTAGCAGGGATATGTTCTATAATGATTGATTGCCAACTAATTATAAAGTTATGTTCATTTTTTATGTACAGTTGGCGT
>CANQAC010000091.1 GCA_947589345.1 uncultured Akkermansia sp. | reverse complement strand
TTTGAAAGAGCTTCATACAGAGACATGAAATCCTGAAACAGAATCGAAAGGCACCAGCCATCCATAATAATATGATGTATCGACCACAACATATAGGAAATGCCATTGGTGCAACTAATAAGTTTCACCCGAAGAAGAGAGTCCTTTTCAAGATTAAAACCACGTATACGGTCATCTCTACAAAGCTCCGATAGAGTATACTCCTTGTCCTGAATTCCTGATAATACACTTACTTCCGTTCTTTTGCTGTTCAGTACGATTAACCTTGGCTCCGTTGATTTGCGATAAAATAACACAGCCCTCAGAACCTCATGCCTCTCCGAAAGTAAAGCGATCGCCGTTTTAATTGCATCAATATTTAAAACGCGAGATGTTTTAAATAGACTTTGAATAACATACGCCGATTCTTCTTCATATACTGTTTGATACAGCAGTCCTTTTTGAAGCGGCGAAAGCGGATATACACCACTTATATTGCTGTTCATTTTATTTGCCATAGCATCAGTCTCCATTTCTGTGCGGCAATTTGCATTTGCATATGCTACACTATTATTCTAAAAATCTCCTATCTCACTGACAAAATCGTTGATTGAGTCTATCTCATCCTCTGAAGCGTCTTGCAGTCCAATATCAGACGCAGTTTTAATCACAGTGCTCCGACTAGTACAGTTTTCAATAATATTCTGTAACGCGACAATGAATGTATCCGCAAGAATATTGATTTCACGGGTTTCATAAAGATTTCTGTCATAAAGTATGTTTATAATAAATTCACCACCAATTATGCTACAATTTATTGCAACCGCATGTCCTAATCGATTATTACTGTCAATCTCTCTTCCACATCCTTTCTCTGACTTTTTAAACAGCCCATCATTATGCTCAGCTTGGAATTCTCCAAGATAATTAAAGCAAAAATCATTCTTACAAAATTCGTTTCTTGTTCCCTTTCCATAAAAGCGAATCAAACTATAACCGATTCCATGATTTGGAACATGTCTTAGCATCTCTTTCGTCTCAATGATGTCGTCTTCGATATCCCCACTATGCTGAAGTACAACTGGGTATATACTGGTAAACCAGCCAATTGTCCTATCTATTGATATGGCGCGATGAAGTTCCTCCCGACCATGGCTTTCCACATCAATCACATTCTCAGAACATCCAGTGACTGTTTCTATCGCCCCAGACAATGCAACTAACAGAAGATCATTTATCTCTGTTCCATAACTTGTTTCTGTATCATACATGAGTTTTTTTGTCCATTCAGTATTTAATCGTCTTTCTATATTGTGATAATTTACTTCTTTGCCCGTATTTTCACGTCCTTTTCTTGCCTTCTTTTCTATCGCATTCCAATACTCTCGTTCATTAGACAGCGAAATAATCTCACTATACTCTTTCAACACGTCCACCCACATTGCGTAAGACGCTGTTTTAAGTGGAAGTTTGACCTCCTGTTTGCTTTGAAGCTGCCTATAGCTTGAATTAATGTCCTCAAGAAGAATACGCCAAGAAATACCATCAATAACTAGATGATGAACAATCAGCAGTATATACGTTTTTTGATCCGTTCTAAATATCCTACTTTTAAATAGCGGTCCATCATTCAAACGAATTGAAGCTTGAGCTAAGTCGCAAAGCTCTTCTAGCCTGCTTTCATCACCCAAAATTACTTCCTCAACATCTAGCTCAATCTCCTCAATGCTAAGAACAAACTGTACACCTTTGGGATAAACAGCTCGTAACATATCGTGATGTGCAACAACCCTTTTTAATGCTCTTTGAAAGACCTCACTATCAAAATTGGCATCTGTTTCAAGCATTACACTTTGGTTAAAATGCTCTGGCCGAACCAGATTCCACTCAAAAAACTGTTTTTGTATAGGTGAAAGTGGAACCTCACCAGAAATAGGATCTTGATTATACTCAACCTCTTTACCGATGAATTTCACACTTCTAGCGATACGCTCACTAGTTTGTAGTTGCATTATATCCTTTGCAGTCACTGCATAGCCTATATCACGGAGTTTAGACACCACACGAATGGCCTTAATTGAGTCTCCACCCATTTCAAAAAAATTAGCATCGACACTCAGTCTATCCACTCCAAGAACATTTTCAAATATAGAGATAATACTTTTTTCTACATCATTCCGTGGGGCGATATAATTCTCCGTAATTGAAAGTTCAATTTCCGGTAAAGCTCTTTTATCTAATTTACCATTTCTAGTTACCGGTATGTGTTCAATCTGCATGATATGGCTAGGTACCATATACTCTGGTAACATTTCACGAAGAGCATTTCTTATAGAGGTAAAGTCTTCTTGTTCCTCGCTAACAATGTAGGCACATAGTATTTGATCTCCAAATTTATCTTCTCTTGTAATAACGGCAGCATCTCGAATATGCATAATATTTCTCAATGAACTTTCAATCTCCCCTAACTCAATTCGAAGGCCTCGAATTTTAATTTGGTCGTCAATCCTTCCTAAATACTCAATATTGCCATCCGGAAGCCATCTTGCTAAATCCCCACTATGATACATCCGTCCTTTACCAAAGGGATTAATAACAAATTTCTCCTCAGTGAGTTCAGGCTTATATAAATATCCTGCACCCACACAATCTCCCGCTATACACAACTCACCCGGCATTCCAATACCACACAAATGACCGTGATCCAAAATATAAATCTGTGTATTGGAATACGGATGGCCTATTGTCACTTGATTCGAACAAACAAGCGAAGTGGTAGCCCATACCGTTGTTTCACTGGGCCCATAGATATTAAAGATATCGCAATCTGAGTATTTGCGAATCGTATCATATAGCTCTCCAGGGAAAACTTCTCCCCCCAAAATGATAGTATTTAACGAACCTAAATAAGATCTCTTATCTTCATCCGCCATGAGCATTCTCATTTTTGATGGGGTTGTCTGGAACAGAGTAATCCCTTGCTGGAAAACCAACCTGCTCAAGGCCACCTGATCCAGTTGTTCCTCCTCATTAGCTACTACTACATGAATACCATTAATTATGGGAAGTAAGCTCTCAGTAATAAAAATATCAAAAGAAATAGATGTAGTTGATACCATTACTGCATGCTCAGCTTTTTTAAAGCTTTTAAGAACCTCTATATTATTTTTGCAAAAATTCAATAGGTTCCGGTGTGTCAATGCTGTTCCTTTAGGTTTTCCAGTTGAACCAGATGTATATATCACATAGGATAAATCTTCACCTCTAACTGGCAGTTTGCAATAGGTGTGTTCTGTCGCAATAATATCTTCAATGACAACCAAAGGGACCGAAATCGCACCCGTCAAAGCAGCCTTAATATTTAAATCAGTCATCACGCACT
>CANQAC010000090.1 GCA_947589345.1 uncultured Akkermansia sp. | reverse complement strand
TACTCTAGCATGCTTTGAACTTCTTGGCACCCTTTTTTGTGCCAAGTACCTGTTGCATTTAATTTTGCGATCCACATTCCACCAATTCGCGAGGGATTTCTCTTGCAATTTGGGCTAAAATGGTTATCCTGGGCATGGAAGTTTTTTTGTTGTTGCACCCTTAGAATACTCTTTTCTGAGGAAACAAATCAACCTTCCTTTTTTTGTCTTCTCTTACCCTCCCTCATTATTTTCTTGGGACGGATGTGGATTGATTATCAACCCTCATTTTTTCTCCTTCCCCTTCCATCCCCCTCATGCTACAATACCACACCATGAAAACTCTCCTCGCCATCCTGAAATACCTAGGCTGCCTCATAACCGCTTTCCTGGTCTTTTTTATCGGCCTTTTCCTCATCGGTTGTATTAGCTTTTTTCTCGTTAATTTTCTCACCGGTTTTCTCGTTTCCTCTTTTGGCGTAGAAGAGATGAAAGCTTTCCTCTCTCCCGTCAAAGACCCAAACTCTTTCTACCGCCCTTTAGCAGAAGATATTTTAAGCCCTCTATTTCTACTTTTTGCCCTAATTTTCTTAATTAAGCGCCTTATATCCGGCTTGCGCAAACGCTTTGCTAAAACCTCAGAAACTCATTCCTGCCTCCCAGCTATACTTATCACCGGCGCTAAAGAAGGCCTTTATTGGACCGCCGTCTGGGGCTGTTTGTACCTTGCTTTTTCTATTATTTGCGTTTGCCTTCTCTTCTTCTTTTAATCCCCGCGCCGCCAGGCGCGCTAGCTTCCAATTCGTAATTCGTAACTCGTAATTCCCATGAGCCGTCCCCATCCCTACACTCTCATCGCCTGCGGCCTCCTCGCACTCGCCTTCGTCCACATGCCCTACGGCTACTACAATTTTTTACATATCGCCGTCTGCCTCTACTCTGTTTACCTCGCCACAACTCTCTGGCGCCCCCAACAGGTCAGCTATCGCGCACTCCTTGCCATCGCTATCGCCATCCTTTACAACCCTATTTGGCGCATCACCCTCACCCGTGATTCCTGGCTTGCCGCCAACGCCATCACCATCATCCTTTTCCTTACCGTCCTCCGCCATCCTCTTTCTCCAAAAACACCGTCGTAATTTTCCACCTCCGGGAAAGGCATCCCGTGCACCCCTATATACACACGTAGCCGGTCAGTGCTTAATTTTACTCTCGTTTTCGCTGCCGCGACCAACAGAATCCTGATGAAAGTCTACTTGGCATTCAAGTAGTGCAAAGCTGTCCGGAAAGCATGAATTGTGCTGCTGGGATTAGCCATGCCTCTCTTGCCGGCCAATGAAAATGCGGTACCGTGATCCGGACTCACACGCAACCGCGGTAAGCCCAGTGTCATGTTGACAGCACCGTTGAAGTCAAGCAACTTCAAGGGAATCAAAGCTTGATCGTGGTAAGGGGCTACCACCGCATCATAACGCCCCATCGAAGCATCGCGATACACAACATCCGGCACGCAAGGACCACTGAAGTCCGCCCAAGGCACGGATGTACGCAACTGCTGCACGGCCGGCGCAATAATGCGAGACTCCTCATCACCAAAAGCGCCTGCTTCACCGTTGTGAGGATTTAGCCCTGCCACCGCGATACGCGGATGCGGTAAGCCCATGTGCTTTAAATGCTGCGCCAGTAGAGTACCCACATTGACCACCTGCGTGCCATTCAAAATGCCTGGCACTTCCCGCAAAGCTACATGCGTCGTGCAAAGAGCCACCGTTAATTTTTCTCCAGACAGACACATGGCGAATGAGGAGCATCCTAAACGGTCCGCAAAGAACTCTGTTTGGCCAGGAAAAGCAAAGCCTATCCTTTGCAAATTTTCCTTGCAAACTGGGGCTGTCACCACAGCATCTATCTCACCTGTGCGCAAAGCCTGCGCTGCACGCTCCAAGTGTTCCAGCGCCACACGAGCAGTTTCAGGAGTGGGAGAGCCCGGTCTGCAATCAAGTCGTTTACCCATACAAACAAAATTAGCAGGAATATCATCCAGTGTACGCAAGGCAAGCTCCACCATCTCGGGGCCAATACCGGCTTGATCACCGAGAGTATACCCAATGGTAGGGAGATGTAATATGCTCACGGTTCCACCTCCTCTGCCGAATCATCATCCTGCAAATGAACTTCCTGCTTAGTGGGCATAACCGGCGAACCCTGCACACGGCGGGGGCGATAAGAACGACGCGTGTTGATGTACTCCTCATGAGAATCTCGCGGTTCAAAACTCAACTCTGCATTCACAGAAGTATGGTACACCATTGTCAGAATGACACCCGCAGCGGTTATCATCAAGATCATGCCCCCGAAAAAAGACTTCATAGCTCCATTATACACAAGGAACAATTCTTGGCAAGGCTTCGTCGTACATTAACGCCACACCGTGCCTCGCACGGTGTAAAGACACAGGCAAGAGTACTCCAAGGAACAAGAACACTTGAAAACACCTCAACGAAATCCGGTGTCTGTTGATCCCCTCGGATTTTGCGCCGCCAACCCAACCTTGCCCATTTTATGCGGCAGAAAGCCGCGAAGCAGCCGGTGTCAGAACGTCACCCCAACACCGCAGCGCACGGAATGATAGCGTTGAGTGTTTGTCCGGAACAGCTCAGCCCCATCACGCAGTCTCGGGCGATCCGTATTCCCCATAAAACGATAGGCCACAAAAACATCGACATGCTCACCCAGCGCTATGCGCACTCCCAACTCAGCTGAATACGCAAAACCCTGGGAAGAATCGTGCAACTTGTAGCTTCCCGTTCCTTCTCCTTCCCAGACCTCCCTATACTTAAGCCAAGTATTGGACATACCGACATTACATCCCATAAAGCACGAAACGGAATCCGACAACGCGCACGTGAACCGATATCCCGGCATCAACGCTACAGTGTGAAGATGGTAGGTCTCCTCACCGTCCGTCCACAGAACCCTCTTATCTCCATTATCGTACTCCATGCGGAGAGTGATGGCGTGTTGCTTGGTGATATTGTACACCCCCGTAAGATCGAACCCTACTCCACTGAGTTTCGGAGAAGCGCCCCACTGATCGCCCTTCATAATACCCGTTACCGGCGAGTTGTACGAAACGCCCAACTCCACTCCCCACGGGTTAACTTCTTCCTTAGACTTTGTGTTGTACGTAGAAGATACATGGTGCGTAACGTACAGGGGATCCTGCTCTTCCGGATTCATGAATCGCGTGCGATACCGGTGCGTCCCCGGGCCGGTGCCATTGGGATCTACCGGCACCGTCACCTGCCGAGCCTCCAGCATCCCGGCACTTAATGCAACCAGTACCGCAACACCGATCTTGCTGATTATTCTCTGTGCGTTCATAGGTAGTCTTTGAGTTCACTCGTATTCTAGCCTCCCCTCATCTCCCTGTCAAGAGGAATGTAAACGTGAATTGCAAGATGTGGATCGCAAAATTAAATGCAACAGGTACTTGGCACAAAAAAGGGTGCCAAGAAGTTCAAAGCATGCTAGAGTA
>CANQAC010000089.1 GCA_947589345.1 uncultured Akkermansia sp. | reverse complement strand
TGAAAAGAGGGGGGAGGGGTTAGCAGGGGTGAAGGAGGGGTTAAGAGGGGTGAAATGAGGGGGTTATAAAAAAACAAGGTTGGTTAGCAAATTAGGGGGAGAGAGGGGGAGAAAAGGGAGGATTTGCAGGATAGATTAGCAAATTAGGAGGGGAGTCAGGGGAGGCAAGAGCGTTTGAAGTTTGCCCACTCGGCATCCAGGGCGGCGGGGGAGGAGGAGCGAGCGAGGCGGGCGTATTGCTGGACTTCGGCGGCATAGAGGAGGATTTTTTTGCCGCCGATGACGGGGCGGAAGGCGTGAAGGTCGCCGCGCTTGACAAGGGTGCGGATGGTCCAGGGTGAGACGTGGAGGAGTTCCGCGGCTTCTTGGGAAGAGATGAAGAGGGAGGAGGCTGCGACGGGGGAATAGGCAGGGGGAGGGAAGAGTGGCATGCTTATTTTATAGCATGCTTTTGAGTTTCGACAAGGGGGAAATTTAGAGTTTGAGGAGGATGGAGTTGATTTTTCGCTCGATGGCTTTGATGGCGGTTTGGGTGGAGGAGATGGCGTTTTGGGTGGCGGAGGCGAGTTCCTGGGCGGCGGAGCCGATGGAGGAGATGGAGGCGGCGAGTTCGCTCATTTGTTTGGCTGCTTGGGCGGTGTTGGCAGCGGCTTGTTTGGCGGCTTGGGTGGCGGGGGCGATGTCGATGGGAGGGGCGGCAGGGGCTGCGGGGGGGTGTTCGCGGCGGGGCTTTTGTTGCGGTTTTTTTTCGCGGCGGGGTTGCTCGGGCTTTTCTTTGGGGAGGGCGCGCGGGGGGTCTTTTTTGGGGTCCAGGGGGCCGTTGAGGAGTTCCTCGACATGTTGTTTGCGCCGTTTTTCCGGGGTGAGGCCGTCGCCGACTTTGGCGAGGGCTTGAGCGTCTTTCAGGCGTTCCAGCAGGTCCTCGGCGAGTTTTCCGGTGTTGCCGGTGATGGCTTCGCGCGCGCGGGTGTTTTGGAGCAGGTGGGCGATGAGGTGTTTGATGTCTTCTTGGTCGCCTTTGCGGGCGGCGAGTTCGAGGTCGCGCAGGTCTTTTTCGTAGGCTTTGTTGAGCTGTTTGAGGTTGCCCGCCATGGTTTTGTTTTTAGCGGGGAGGTCGGGGGCTTTGGCATGGAGCAAATTGTCCTGCCCTTCTTTAGCGCGTTTCGCCATGCTGGCTCGCCAGGCGGCGGAGTTGCGTTGCACGCCCGCGAGTTCTTTGTTGATGGCGCTCATGGTGGCGGCGGAGAGGCCTGTGCGGCGGGTTAGCTCGGCGAGTCGCTCGCGCTGGGTGGCGAGGATTTTTTGCTGCGCGAGCAGGTCCGCGGAGCCTCCCAAGCTTTGCGACAGCTCGGAGATTTGCGCGAGGTCCTGCATGGCGCGTTCGTTGGCCAATTTGCGCGAGGCTGCCGCCCATTTTTCCCACTCGTCGGAGCTTTGTTTGACGGCGGTGAGCATTTTTTCCACGTAGCGTTCCTGCTCGTTCAGGTCGCCTTCCTGGGCGCGTTCCCATCCTTTGGCTCGCTTGGCGGCGGCGGCTTGGGCTTCGGCTATTTCGCGGTCAGCATCGGCTTTTTGCTGCACCTCCTGGGTCTGCTGCACAGCCAAATCCGCTTTAGCTCGGGAGGCTTCAGCCTCGCGTTTTGTCTCAGCGTCGAGCTGCGCGGCGTTTCCTTTTTGTTCTTCGAAGGCCTGGTTAATTTCTTGCATTTTGCGCAGCATCGTCACCGCCTCTGCCCCGGTGGGTTTTAAGCCCGGCACGAGGTCTGCCACGGCTCGGCGTACCTCATCGACCTGCGCAAGGATTCGGCTTTTTTCGGCCAGCAACTCTTCTTTCGCTTGGTCTGTGAGTTTCGAATTCGGGTTTTTTAACTGGGCATCGAGACGGGCAAGAGCTTGCTCATCGGGCAGTTGAATTTGCAAGGCTTGTTGCCATTTGCGGATATCGGGGTTATTGAGGATGTTGTAGGAGATTTCGCCGCTCATCGCCTCCGCGTACTGCGCGAGGGTTTGTTGTAGGGAGGCCTGGCGCAGGGCCGTTTCCTGGCGAAGATTAGCCACGCGCACCTCGTAGACTCTTTTAGCTTCGGCAATTTCCGCGTCGGCTTGCTCGCGCGTTTTATCCCCGCGAGCGGCGGCCAGTTGAGCCTCACGAGTAGCGGCGTCCAACGCCTGCCGGGCGAGCTGCTGTTGCTTTTGCATTTCTGCGTCGGCGGCCCGGCTAGCCTGCTCTTGCTCTTTTTTGCGCTCCGCGAAAATTTTTTGGTAGCCGGAAACTTGCTCATCGATGGCTTTTTTGTAAGAGTCCGGTTGAGCATCGACGAGACTTTTTCGCGCCAGCTCATACTCCTGGCTCATCTGCTTGAGGACTCGCTCGCGGGTTTGAGCTTCGCGCTCTTTGGCCTCGGCCACCTCTTTATCAATGGTCGCGACTCGAGCGACAGTTCCCAGCCAATCATGAGATTTTTTGACGATTTGACCCAGCCAGTTATCAGTCTTGACCAGGGATGTGCCAATACCGGTGAAGAGGCGAGAGGCTCCCTCCGACGCGAAAGAAAAGAGGCCTTTGACGACATTGGTCAGGGTGAGGTTTTTATCCTCGACAATGCCCAGGGATTTGCCGATATTGCCGACGGCTTTGCTCATGCCATCGAACACGGCCTTTGCTACCGCTCCCCAAGCCGAAATGCGCATAAGGCCACCGGCTGCCCGAACCATGGAGGCGATGGACCCTGCGCCGCCCGCAGCCCCTCGCTTGATGTAGTTAAACAAGCCGGTCCAACTGGAAACCGCCCGAGCGGGGAGAGCTGCCGGAGCTTTGATCAGGGCATTTTGGGCGGCTTGTTTTTGCTGGTTGGCTTGCAGGGCGCGAAGTTGGGCGTTGAGGCGTTCGCACGAGCGCTCGGCTTGGATGCTTTTTTCGCCAATTTTGTCCACCTCCTGAGCGAATTGGTCGGAGGTTATTTTGCCGCGCTGGTAAGCGTCGGAGAGGGATTGGAGGGCGGCGGCCTGTTTTTGCACAAAGCCCCGGGCGGTTTCCACGCGGGAGCTGAGAGCTTGCTGGCGTGAGGCGAAGCTTTGGGCCTGGGCGGCGGCTTTAGCGTATTGCGCGGAGTCGGGGTCAAGGCTGTCGATGTGGGCTTGCAGGGAGGTGTTGGCGCGTTGCAAAGCGCGGGCCATTTCATCCGCGGCGAAGCCGGAGCGGTTGAGGTCTTCGGCCAAGTTGCGCACGCTTTTGGGGAGCTTTTCGATGTCGGCGATAGCGGCGGCAGCCCCGGCTCCGTCGTACTTGACTCCGATGTTGATGTCAGCTTGGTTGTCAGGCATATGGGGATTTACGATTTACGATTTATTTTGATTTACGATGTACGATGTACGATGTACGATTTGGAAATTTAGCGCGCCGGTGGCGCGGAAACTGCGGAGCGATAGCTTTGGTGGCGGGTAAAATCATGGTTTTTTATTGGTTCGAAAGGTTGTTGTTTACGCGATGCCGTCTTACCGGCTTTGCTTAAATCGTACTTCGTACTTCGTACATGGCTTTTACGATGTACGATTTTTTGAATAACGAGAGGGAGAGCTAGGTGCGCATAAGTTCGGAGGTGGCGGCTTGTTGAAGTTCGCCGGGGGCGGGCAGCACGGTGGGGTCCGGCTTGTGCGTGGCGGCTTTGATGAGGGTGAACATGAGGCGGCCATCTTTGGCGAGGCCGGCGCGCAGCTTGCCTCCCTCCCGCCAGCGCACGAGGGTGAGCCCGGGGATTTCGCGCGGGCAGAGGTCGGAGTCCCCGCGCTTCACGGGCAGAGCCATGGCGTGCCCGGGCTTGGCAAGCACGGTGCCGCCCAACAG
>CANQAC010000088.1 GCA_947589345.1 uncultured Akkermansia sp. | reverse complement strand
GCCCGCTCATCCTTGCTATCCCCCAGCATCCGCAGCTCCTTCATCCGCCGCACCACCGCCTCCTTCATCTGGTACACCGCCCGGTCATAATTAAACTCCCCGGCCGTCCCCAGCCTGCTCTCCAGCAAATAACCAAACCTCCCCATCCCTCCGAACGTCACCCCGCCCAGCTCCGTCGCCTCCCCGGGCACCGCTATCGTCCACGTCGTCGGGCTATTCTCCGTCATCCCGCTCCCCTCCGCCATCGGGTCCCCGTCCTTACTGCTCCCGGTGAACCTCGCCTCCTGCTCCCCATGCGAATACCAGTACACCTGCGAAATCGCCATCTCCTGCATCTTCGCTCCCTCCTTACCCTGCACCATCTTTACCATCGACTCCAGATACGCCAAATTCTCCCTGTTCCACGCATCATCCCCTGCCGCCTTAATAATCGCCTTGCGCAGCTTAATCGCCCGTTTCAAATACGCCAGCGCATCTTCCGCGCTCATGCTCCACGCCCCCATCGCGTGCCCCTCTATCGCTTGAATCGCGTGCTGACTCTCGTGCAGCAGCGTCCCAAGCACCCTCTCCGGCGTCATCCCGACCCCCGTGTTCAGCGCTAAATACCCCGCCTGCTCTCCCTCCGGCCTCGCAAAGAAGCCGCCCGCCCCGTCATGCACCCTCGGATTATACAGCCGCACCCGCATATTCCTCAACTCCGGATACGCCTCATACAGCTCCGGATACTCCAATATCGCACCCAGCGTCGCATCTTTATGCCCGCCCACCGGTGACTTAAGCTGCCCCAGCGTAAACCCCGTACTCAACCGCGCATTCGCCGTCGGTATCACAAACTTCTCCTTCCCGTCCGCCGGGTCCCGGTACACCTTGTCCATATTCGCCCCAGCCGTCCTCGCCTTCATCCCCGCAACCGAGTAATCCGTCGTCGGATACGCCCCGCTATTCCTGTTCAGCGCAGCATTCCTTATCGTATTCCATCTTCTCGCGTAATAATAATCATTCGCATCATACACAATCGCCTCGCTCGCCAGCCTGTCCAGCGTCTGGTTAAACGGAATGCTCCTCCGCTGACGCGCCGTCATCTCCGCCCTCTGCGCCACATTCCTCGCCTCTATCTCACCTGCAGCTCGATAATACAAACTTCCAAAAGGACTATAACCATTCAAAACCTCCTCCGCACTCCTCCTCTCCCGCTCAGGCAACTCATTCTCCCTCCCAAGCTCCCTCATCACCATCCTCACCATATCGTCACTCCCTGCTCCCGCCGCAAAATGCTCCACTCGCTGAATCAAATGCTGCACCTCATGCAACAAACTCCTGCGCGTCTCCTCCTCCGTATCCTTCTCCCCAAGCCTTATCCTCCCCGTCTTATCCCTGTCCAGCGGCGGCATCAACGCCACACTCCCCTTTCTCCCCTTCGGCTGCTTATCCACCGGCACCTCCTTCATCCACGGATACGCCGCATACAGCTCCGGGTAACTCAGCAAATCACCCAGCTGGCAAAAATCCTCCTGCCCATACTCCGCCGCCTTATACTTCGCCAGCCCACTCTTCTTCACCTTCGCCTTGCTCGCGTCTATCTCCACCCTCATCCTTCCATCGTCCCGCCCCTTAAACGCGCGCTTCTTGTACTTATCCCACGTCAACGCACTCTCCCCTATCACCGAGTAATCCGTCACTCCCTCACCCTCCCCAAAAACCTCCTCCGGCCTCTGCCAATCCGGATTATCCTCCGAGTACTCGCTCCACGCATGCCGGTTATTGATAGCAATCACCTCAATATAATCCGGGTTAAAAATAACGTAGTTATACGTCTTATTCTTCTCCTTCTTCCTCGACATCCCATCCTCGTACTTCACACCCCGTATCCCATGCTCATCCAGCCACTCACTCGCCGCACGCGCACTCCCCAACTTCTTCGCAAGCTGCTCATACAACAACCGTCCTTCCCTCGTCGGGATATTCCTCGCCGATACATCAAAATAAGTGTCAAAATCCACATTCAACAACTCACCAAACGCCGCCGCCACATCCGGATGCTCCTCCAAAAACCTATCCAACTTCTCATCCCAATGCAACAAATTCCCATCATCCACATCCGCCCTCATCCGATAATTCACCGGGTGCTTAATACCCTTCGTCACAAAAATATCATTCTCCAGCAAATACTCCGCAACAAGCGCGTTCTGCTTGTAAACATCACCCATTTCAGCGTCATGAAAATTTTTGCAAAACTCCACATTCTTCAACGCCTTCGCCCTCACCTCCTCCAAAGCCTCTCTTGTCTGGTATTTACTCCAATGCGGCAAACTATTCAGCGCACTATAACCTACACCTTTCTTCTTCAGCCCCTCAACCACCTCCTCCTTCGGCACATCCTGCTCCTTCCCATTCCTTCTCCTCGCAAAAACCGCCCCCTCATAAGTAAACTGCCCATGATAAAACCTATTCGTCATGGGACTCTCCGCCCCATAAATCACGCCCCACCCGTACGCCTGCGCGCCCTCCCCCGTCCCCACATGCTCCTTATCCGGCTTCCGGAAAAGCGCGCGGCTCACATGCGAAAAATCCACGCTATAATCCGTATCCGGAGCCACAATAATCCCATTGCTCACCTCCATCACCCCGTCCTTAAACATCCCCTTCTCCTGAGCCTGCGCGACCGTCAGCTTGCCTCCCTCCGACGCCCCCTCCTCCACAATTTTCGGCTTCCCCTCAAAATTGCTCTTGACATTCTGGAGATAGTCCGCTAGTGTATCCTCAGATGGGGATGCTGCGAGATGGGATTTTATGTCCTCGACTGGTGGTGTCCCCATCCTATTTTGTATAACCTGCGGCGTACCGAACTCGTAAAAACGCAAACGATTTGCATCTGACTCATCCTTTCGGTGAACCGCC
Organism: uncultured Akkermansia sp.; assembly: GCA_947589345.1. Taxonomy (GTDB): domain Bacteria; phylum Verrucomicrobiota; class Verrucomicrobiia; order Verrucomicrobiales; family Akkermansiaceae; genus Akkermansia. The sequence goes on along the minus strand of CANQAC010000088.1, from coordinate 971 downwards.
GCAAACCACATCATCATCTTCTCCCCGTTCACCGTGATGGGATGCCCGAACACATGAAACTTATCAACAGTTTCAATCATTCTCCCTCGCTGTACTCCTTCATTTTCTTTATGCTCGGGAGTTTCTTGCCGGAGATGGTAAGCCTCCACAATCACTTGCTCCATCTTCTTCCCTGCCTCATTCTTCTTTTGATTTCTTACACCTTTGGCGGCAGTTTTTTTAGCTTGTGTAGAGTCATGGAAATACAACTTATGCCCGGACCTCTTTATCACAAGCTCCTTCCCCGCGAGATACTTTGAGTAATACTCCTTAAAATCCTTTAGCCATGTTGCCCCTCCGACCGGCGTATCCGACGGCTCAAAGTTAATCTCAATCGGCTTAACTTTGTCATTCAAATACTTCGCAAGCCCCGTTGTATCATTCTCCACCCGATACCTCTTCTCCTCCTCCCGCGTGCTATAATCCGTCACGCCGCTCTCCCTCTCCCGCAGCATCTGCGCATACCGCTCGAACACCTGCGCCGCAGCCTTTCCTTCTCCCTCCTGCATCTCCTGCCACGCCCGCTTGATCTCATCCATCAAATCCGCCTCGCCGTACGGACTCTTCCACCTCTCGCGCAGCATATCAATCTCCTTCAACGCCTTTTTGAGCGACTCCGGGTCCTTCAAATCCACCCCGTACTTCTTCGTCATCGTCGAACTATTGCGCTTCCCCACATTCGTCCGCAAGAAAAGAGCATCCTTCGCCAGCTCGTTGCGACGCCCCACCACATACTTCGCCACAAAATCCCAAAAAGCTTCATCCTCCAGCGTATTGCCGAACAAATCCGTCCCGCCTTCCACTCCCACCTCGCTCGCCATCTTCTGCTTCGCCAGCTCCGCCTCCATCCTTGCTCGCGCCTCCGTCTTGCTCCCTCCCTCCATTATCACCTTCAACCCCTTGCCCTGCACCCGCTCGTTGCCCGGGCAAAA
>CANQAC010000087.1 GCA_947589345.1 uncultured Akkermansia sp. | reverse complement strand
AATGCCGGATGGTATTGCTATCATTGGTGTTGTGTTGTTCTGTTTATTGCCGAGATTGCCGTCCCGGCGGGCGGAGTCTACCACAATCTAACGCATAAGACAAGCTATGAAGATACTGATTGACATTGGGCATGGGGATGGGAGTGGGGCGCGTGGGAATGGGTGCGAGGAGGGGGTACAATCTTTTAGTAGCTGCGTTGGTAGCCCTCTTAGTTCCGGCCTGCGGAGGAGGAGGGGAGGGGCAGGACTACTACGTATCCGTCCGGCAGTTTGAGAACGGCACCAAAGGGTTTTATTTTATGGGGACTCCCGAAATGGAGCTAGCTAGCTCGGGCTACATCCACGGCAAACAGTATGGGCTCAAGGAGGGCTTTCTGAAACTGATGAACGCTAATTTTGAAAAAGCCGGTGTAACAAACGGCGTGAACGGTAATGAAATTATCCCGGATGAGATCGACGAGTCCGGAGGTACGCTTGTGCAGGGAGTGGCTAAGTTTGCCGGCGGCGCGGCGCAGACGAACAGCGACATTGCCTACTATGTGCAAGGCGACAAAGAGGGGTATGGGTATGCGTATGTGACTTTTAAGACGGCGGATGGCACGGCGCCTTCTTTGATTGCAGGTTTCCTTGGCTGTCAGACTCCCGATAAACTTATCAATGTCGCAAACAATTGGCATCTCAATTGGAGCGTCTCTGAACTCGATCAAGTATTGCTGCTGAGTTTGTCCGGGTGTATGCTCAACATCCAGCTTGATTTCTCAGCCGGTATTGCCACCGTCATCTTGTCGTACACCACCGCTTCTACAGTGACCTCCGGAGGCGGAGGCGACTCTGATGATGGCTCCTCCGGCTCGATACCGGAGGGAGATATTGAAGAGACATCAGAAAAGCCTACTGTCATGGTGAAGCGACCATTTGTGGCCATAGATTTGTAAGGAGCGGTAGATAGGTGATCAAGGAGAGAGAAGGGGTCGAGGAAGGAGCCGAGAGAAGGAGGAAGGAGGAGAGGAGCCTAGCTGGAGGGAGGGAGAAGAGGGAAGAGGAGAAGGAGAGGAGCAAGAGCAAGCAAGAGAGAGTGAAAGAGAGCGAGAGGAGAGGAGGGAGAGAGAGCCAGGAGAGGGAGAAGAGAGGGAAAGGGAGAGGAGAATCAAAGCCGACAAAACAAAAAGTTAAAAATAGGTACTAGCCACAGATGGCGTTGGCGTGCATAGGGCTGGTGGCGGCTGGATTCCTGTACCACGATTTACAGGAGCTGATGCAGAGTCAGACGCAGACGAACATACAAATTGCGGAGGAGTTGCGGGAGCTGAATATACGGGCAGAATCTTGAACATAAATCAAAGTCTCCCCCATAAAAGAGGCGCCCGCCGAGAGGGTGCAACTCCGGCGGGCGTCAAAAAACCAAGTTAAAATAAAAATGAACAATTTTAACCCGGGATCATTCAAGCAGAAAATGCAGGAAGAGTCAAGAGATTTTTTAGCCCCATTTCCCCGGAGCTTCCGAAGAAGCCCCGGGGCGGGGCGCCGCATGCTACAAGCGGTACAGAGCAAGCAAAGCAAGATATACCAGTTGCTCTACGTGCCACGGGTGCGCAAGGCACCACCAGCACGCAGCCTGCATGCGGCGGATTGTGTTTTTGTTCATTTTATTGTTCTTGGTTTGCTTCCCTAATTGCACCGGGAAGCGCGCGCATTTTAACACAATCTAACGAGTAAGACAAGCGATGAGAATTGCACTATTATCGGGGCATGCGCAGACGAAGGAAGGCAGCGAGGCAGGTTGAGGAGGGGGGATACAATCTTTTAGTAGCTGCGTTGGTAGCCCTCTTAGTTCCGGCCTGCGGAGGAGGAGGGGAGGGGGAGCCTGACTATTACGTGTCGGTGCGACAGTTTGAGAACGGCGCGAAGCAATTTCGAATCATAGCCAGTTCCGATGTCATTGTGAGCAATGCATCCGGCGGCTACGGCGACGACCGGCATCAAGCGATGGAAGGGTTTATGAAAGAAATTGAAGCGAATGGAGTAAGAAAGGATCTCCCTTTCGATCCCGATAAGGAGCATACAAGTACGGTTGTGCCGGGAGTATGCGACATGGGAGGGACAAAGACGAATGTTACCATTGCTTACTGGGTAGAGGAGGAAAACTATGGCTACATGTACATAACTTTCCAAACGCCGGACGGAAGTGCACCCAAGGTTATTGCGTCGGTTCTTGGGTGTATGACGCCCAGCGACATTATTGCTCTCAATGGCAAGGACATGGACCTCACGGTGGTTATCGACCAAAAGATTTTAGTATCCACGGTTGGCTGTGTGATGCATATTCGCTTTGATTTCAACAGCGGTGTGGCAGATGTGGGACTTGCTTATACCGACGCGAAACTGATTGACGACGATGCGCCGATATCGGAGAAGGTGGCGATAAAGGTCAAACGGCACTATCTGGTGGTTAATCACAATTGATCCCTGATAGCAGATGGAGTAGGAGGGCCGTCGGTGGAGAAACCAGCATTGAATTGTAATCGTCCGTTTATAGCGGTAGATAGGTGATCAAGGAGAGAGAAGGGGTCGAGGAAGGAGCCGAGCTCGAGGGAGGGAGAAGAGGGAAACTGCGAGAAGCCGCAGATGGCGCTGGGGGGCATAGGGCTTGGGGCGGCTGGTTTTCTGTACCATGATTTACAGGAGCTCAATGTGCGGGTGATGGAGTTGGAGCACAAATCTAAATTATCGCCCTAAAAAACCTACCCGCCGAGTTAAGCGCTGCGACGCCCCGGCGGGTAGGAAAATGGACAAGATACTCTTGCTTGACTTCATTAGAACACGGAGAGATGCGAAAGTCAACACAAAAAAACAGCCCCGACACCTGCCCCCTTGCGGAGGCAGGGCGGGAGGCTATTTACAACAGCAGCTGGTACATGAGAAATAAAGCCTCAATGACCCATTCCACAAGCATGGGGCTTGTGGCCAGCACGTTGCAATGTATCTTTTCCATATTTTTTGCCGGCTTTCGCAGAACCGGCGCGCGCATTTTAACACAATCTAACGCATAAGCCAAGCTATGAGAATTGCACTATTACCGGGACATGCGCAGACGAAGGAAGGCAGCGAGATGGTGTGCGGACACTGGCGACGTTGTATTTGCCGAAGGAGATTTCAGCGATGTCGTCGCCAAGGCAGCAGTTGTCCTCATTACTCCGACGGATGATGCGGGTGAAGAGTTTGGCCATTCTTTTAGTGTTCTTTTTCATGGCGTGCTTTTTTACGGTTGCGATGGCTTGGCGACGCCATCGTCGTGTCCTACGACACAGCTCCGCTCATGGGGAGGCTGTTTGCCTCCCCCGGGCAGGGGGAGCTTCCCTTTTCTGTCTCCAGTATCCCCCCTGCGGGGGATTTCAGAACGTAGGCAGGGGCTGGGTCCACTTCCCCTTATCTTCGTTCCTGCGCGGCAACATGCACTCCTTTTGTCCCACTACGGCCTGTTCACGCCGAATAGCTGATCTTTCCCGCTTGTAAGCCACTCCCGTGTCTCTGTGTTAATCCATGCAAGCGTCTTTCGCAGGCATGCTATGCCGACAACCTTGCTACCGTTCCCCCGAGCGCTCGAAAAATCCTTCAGGAGGCTTTCCCTGGGTCTTAGCGTCCCTTATCATCGCTGAGTGTGACAAACCCCTCATACGCCCCCTCCTCCGCACTCCGGCTCCTTTACCCGCAATTTCTCTCATTTGCATGCTCCCCTCACCCGGCTTGCCCGTTTTTGCACGAATTCCCGGGTCTTGTGCGTCGTGACGAACCCTTGATGGACTAGGGCATAGCTGCGCAATATGGTGTTTTGTTAACCAGCCTCGTGACGTGAAACAAGATTTTTTGAAAAAACAGGATTTTTTTCTTGACGCAGAAGAGAGATGGGGTAGAATGGGGATAGTTCGGGAGGACAGAGACAAAAAGCCCCGACCAAAACTATGAAAAGCTCGAGCAAATACAATCTTTTAGTAGCTGCGTTGGTAGCCCTCTTAGTTCCGGCCTGCGGAGGAGGAGGGGAGGGGCAGGACTACTAC
>CANQAC010000086.1 GCA_947589345.1 uncultured Akkermansia sp. | reverse complement strand
TCGGGCGCACCGTCAGCGTGACCGATGCCGCCGGTAACACCACGAAAACGCACTACCAACTCGACAACACGCAACCGTGTCTGATCATCAATGCCCTGGGTTCCTCGACTTTCTCCAAGTACGACTTGAGGAACCGCAAGGTAGCCGAATATGGCACGGGCGCGCAACCTGCGACCTTCGGTTACGATGATGCGGATAACCTCACTCGCCTCACCACGTACCGTGTGACGGGCAAGGTGATTTCCACCGACCCGAGCGGGCTGGAGGGCGACACGACTACGTGGGAGTACGATTTGGCTACGGGGTTGGAACTCAAGAAGACCTACGCGGATGGCAAGGGGACGGTGAAGACCTATGATGCGTACAACAATCTCTCCACCGTGACGGATGCGCGTGGGGTGGTCGCTACTTACAGCTATGACATCCCGCGAGGTTTGCTCACGGGGATCGACTTCAGCGACGACACGCCCGCACAGAAGTTTACCTACAATTTCCTCGGGCAAACGGTAAGTGTGCAGGACGCTTCCGGCGAGCGCAGCATCAGCTACGACCACTACGGTCAGACGAACGAGGATGTGCAGCCGATCGCCGGCGCGAACTACGCTCTGCAGGAGCATTGGGATGCGTATGGTCGCAGTACAGGCTATGCCCTGCTCAAGGACGGCGCATCGCAGTGCGAGGCTTCCACAACGTACGGCGCACTGGGACGCATTCAAGCCGCCGGCTTCACGCATGAGGGCGTGGAGCATCAATTCCGTTACGGTTACCTTGCGGGAAGCAACCTGCTGCAATCGCTCGCCATGCCGAATGGGGTGACGCTCACGCAGAGTTACGAGGAGAAACGCGACCTGCTCACGGGCATGGATTACGTGCGCGACAATAGTCTTGTCACGCAACGCGAGTACAATTACGACGCGCTCGGGAGACCGACGACGCGCGATACGCGCTATCCGGACAAAGCGATTCATCATGCTGACGCCTTCACTTACAACAAGAGAAGCGAGTTAACGGGAGCCTTGCTGGGTGAGGATGCCTATGCCTATTCGTACGACAACATCGGCAATCGCGAGATTGCTCAGGAAGCCGCCGAAGATATCACCTACGACGCTAATGATCTGAACCAGTACACGCGCATCAGCACGAACGGCGAGGACTTCACGCCGGAGTACGATGCAGACGGCAACCAGACGCTCATTCAAACGAGCACGGGCATTTGGGAGGTGCAGTATAATGCGCAGGACCGAGCCATTAAATTTGAGAGTAAGGACGGGCATACCGTCATCACCTGCGGATACGATTACATGGGACGTCGGTTCGAGAAGAAGGTGACCGTCGATGGCACCGTCACCTTGCACGAGCATTACATTTACCGAGGCTACCTGCAAATTGCAGCCCTCGACATGCTTCACGATGCCTCCCTCATTCACTCCATCACCTGGGATCCGACGCAGGAAGTCGCCACGCGACCGCTTGCCATCCGCGAGAACGGTGTGTGGTACACGTACGGTTGGGATCTGACCAAAAACATCTGCGAGCTGTACGGGCAGGAAGGCTCCATCCGCACCATCTACACCTACTCACCCTACGGACAGGTCACAGCAGAAGGAGATGTCAACCAATGTATCCAATGGAGTAGTGAAATGTATGATGCCGAGCTTGGAATCGTGTACTACAACTTCCGCTACTATAATCCCACTGATGGCAGATGGACGAGGAGGGATCCCGTAGGAGAAGAAATGGGAAATCTGTATTGTTACATTGATAACGACATAATTGAAGATACGGATTATCTGGGATTGATCATAGATACAATCTGGGATGTTGGCAATGTGTTGTGGGACATTGGAGTAATTGTAAGAGGGTTTGCGACAGGAGATCAGGACATGATAAAGGACGGGGCAACTGATCTTGCCATAGATGCCCTTGCCGCGGTGATACCTGGTCTTCCTGCTGGCGCTTCTAAAATCGCCAGGGCAGGAAAAATATCGAAAAGAATGAAAGGGAAACGAGGCAAGCCCAAAAAAATGAGCAAAAGATGTCAGGAATTGTGGGCAGCAAAACAAGCAGCCATAGCAGCAGCAAAAAGAATGGCATGCAAAGGGACTGTGCCAAAATGTCCGACAGTGAGTATGTGCGAAACATATCGGTTTAGGGCTTCTTTGTTTCAGACAGAGAGGATTGCCCGTGAAACGTATGACCGTGAATGTTTTGAAGGGGGAGACGGAGGACACATCACTCAGAGAGAGAATAAAGGGAGAGCAGAAGAGAATTGTATGCAAAAATATGCACAATGTATGGCTAGAGCGAAGAAATGAAACAGAAAATACCTAGGCATTTGAGAAAGGAACTGAAGGAGTTCAATCGAACTCTGCAGGATCACACCCAGTGGGAGAAGAGGGACTGGCCTCTTCGCGCGCGGGGGAGTACGGATGAGATCCTCAAAGAGCTCAAAATGGAGATTGTGGAGGCATTCGCCGGGGTGACGTGTCACACGGAATACACGGTTTTCAATGTAACATTTGCAAGAGAATGGGGAGGGATTATGTATTCCGATGAATTTTATGATTACCTATCTGCCAATGAGGAACGGGATAATTGGCACAGCTTTGATCCTTATGTTTTGATGGCAGGAGATGATGCTTTGTACACGTTGTTTGGCGATGCCTTTCGTTTTATTGCTCCGGCCTTCATGCTATGCTCTCTGGAAAGGATCATCCATGAAGGTGTGATGCTTGAAAACATATTGAGACCATTTGTTATCAGCCTTTCTCACGATGATGCTTATGAGAATAAGAAGGATTATGATTACTATGGGGAAAAATACAGTTCGTTCACACCGCGACAAAAGGAAGTGACGACGCGCTGGGTAGCGTACTGGCGTGAGGAGTTAAAATTACTGGAAGATGACCTACCTGACTATGTAATGTGCCCGTGGGAATGGGAGGAGTATAAGCTTGCGGGAAATGAAATCCCAAGTAGTCATGCATTTGATTCGTTGGGGATTTTGGAAAAGTTTATGCCCTATGAAAATTATATGATAAGTAAGAACACGGCCTTATTCAACGCTTTACTTGAAGAAGCGAAGCAACGCCAGACGAACAGCGGTCTGTGAATTGCAAGAACAAATGCAGCATGTGAAAGATAGAAGGAGATGTTCAACCCCAGCCACAAAGTCAAACGCGACCTGCTCACCAAGATGAGTTCCATCCGTAACACGGACGGCGGACTCGTGGTGCAGCGTAATTACACGTACGACAAAATCACCTCTTCTCGCTTCCTTTTGTGGGAGCATTGGGATGCGTGTGGGCGCAGTGCGGTGTATGCGGGGGATGAGTGTGTGACGCCGGAAACCATCACGGAGTACGAACGCGATGCTGCCGACCGCGTGCTGAGGCAAACTCAATTTGAGGGCGTGATGAAGACGGAGGAGCGCACGGAGTACGACTTGCTCGGACGCGTGGTGAAGAAGACGGACGCCATGGGGAATGTGACGACGACGAGCTACAGCACGAATGGTCTCACAAGCACGGTGACGCAGCCGAACGGAGCGACTTTCATCACGACACGAGACTCTGCGGGGAATGTGCTGAAGCAGGGCGGCACCGGTCAACGAGAGATGAGCTACGAGTACGCCGTGAATGCCACCTGCACGGTGGTGGCGACATCCTCAGATGGCGCGGTGCTGAGTCGAACATCCACGAACGGCTTTGGGCAGACGGTTCTGCAAGAGGTTCCCTCCACGCATGGCTTCATCGGAACGCACAGCGAGTACAATGCGAAGAACCAACTCGTGAAGCAGTACCGCGATGCTGATAACGCGAATGTGGAATCCATGGCGCCCACGCTCTATGAATACGATGCCTTCGGGAATGTCGTGAAGCAGACCGTCGAGCTGAGTGATGCGCCTACGAAGACGAATTCGCCGATGGTGGAAATGAGCTACAGAGCGCCGGAGCTTATTGATGGAGAGGTGTACTCGGTTACCGCACAGACGCAGTATAACGCACAGGGCGAGCCTCTCACAGCCATGACTAAATCGCTTATTTCCGCACTTTCTGCCGTGCTTGAGAGCAAGCAGATGGTCACCGATATACGCGGCAACACCACGACCACTTGGACGGAATATGGCTCGGGAGCCGAGCGAATCAGCAATCAGCAGATTCCGACCAGTCCGTTGCCCGCCACGGCGAGAATCGTCGATGGCTTCACGATGAGTTCGAGGGATACGGTTGGCGTACAGACA
>CANQAC010000085.1 GCA_947589345.1 uncultured Akkermansia sp. | reverse complement strand
GTTGCGGGAATGACGACCATTTCGGACGAGGATCTCAAGCAGGCGCAAGAGAGAGCGCTCCTCGCCACCATTTCCCGGCTCGACAGCGAAACCGTCGTCAAGTTTCTCCGAAGCTTCCGATGCAAGGGCAGTGACATTCTGCAGACTCTTGATGACTTGATCTATAAGTACGGGGATAAGCTGCGTGAACGTCCTGCCGACGGCAGGACCTACGCAGCTCCTTTCAATCTGGAGGATTTGTCAGATATCCCGGCTCTTGATTCTGTAGCATACTTGCGAAAAATAGACGTACTCGAAGCCCTTTTTCAAGAGGTTACCGGTGGCGAGTCCTCCGTTATCCTGAAGAGAAAGCAGTTCCCTACGGCCCTCAACGAGCTTCGGGAAAATGGATACACGGAGCTAGCCGATGAATCATTGTCCGATAAATGGAAAGACAACGATGCAGCTAAAGATATTCGTTCAGAATTACAGAAACTCAATGATGAAGGAAGGATGGAGATCCTGCGTGACGTCCAGGTCAAGACGCGCGACTTCATCATCTTCCTGCACTTGTACCTTGAAAACTACCGGAAAATCATCTCCGAGTCCGGACAGTTTAGTTTTGCGGATATCACGCATCTTGCGATGCAAATCCTGGGAGATGAAAAAACGCCTAGTCGGCTGGCGTACCTGCTGGATGGTCGGATCGACCACTGGTTGCTGGACGAATTCCAGGACACCTCCCCCATCCAGTGGAAAACGCTCCTTCCACTGCTCAACGAGATAGCCCAGTGTGACCACAAGGAATTCGAGGACACGCGTCCGGACACCCCTCGCATGTTGCCCATCGCAGAGCGCAGCCTTTTCGTTGTGGGTGATGAAAAGCAGAGCATCTACGGCTTCCGAGGCACGACGCCCGAATTCTTCCGGGAAATCCGCAACGAAACACCGTGGAAGGAATCGATGCTCCCTCGCCGACTCACACAAAGCCGCAGATCCGCTCCCTGCATCATGGAATTTGTCAACAAGCTCTTTGACGCCATACACTTGCCCGAGGGAGAAAAGGAGCAATACAGGGACCACAGCAGCGCCCCCAACCTGAGGGAGAAAAAAGGCTACGTGAAAATTTCCCATTTTTCCGAAGGAGTCGACGCCATGGTGCACGAGCACATCGTCCCTATCCTCAATAAGCTCACTGTCAATGGTGCTCCGCGTCCGGGAAGGAGCATCGCCATTATCACGCGGGATAACAAAAGCTGCGTGCAAATTGCCACGGCCTTGGAGGAACTCCATTTCCGCTTGCAGGTCATGTCGGATACCAGTCTCGCCGTTGCTTCGACGTTTGGGCAATTGCTTCTTGCCTTCTTCCGCTGGATGCTGCATCCCGGCAGCGAACACGAGAGGTCCATGCTGAAAGTTTCCCCTCTGCACATGCTCCTCGAGGAATCCCCCTTCCCCGACAGTGCCCCGTCGGCGAAAGGAACTTTCCTGGCATGGCGACGGCTGATTGACGAGGAAGGCTATGCCGCCGCCATTCGAGCGATCCTTCGAATGGTCGGTACGCTACCGGAAATGGAGAAAATGCAGGATTCCCAGATAATCCGGGAGTGGGAGACTTTGGCTCTCGAGTTCGACAAGCGAGGGGGTAGTCTCCAGGATTGGATTTCCTTCGTCAGCAATTTTAAGCCGAGCTCCTCCGATGTCCCGAGTTCCATCCAGCTCCTCACCATACACAAGAGCAAAGGCATGGAGTTTGACGCCGTCATCTTACCCTTTGCCGGATCAAAGAAGATCGATGATACAAGCCACATGGATCACTTTGCCACAGAGGATTCCAAGGGCTTTCTCTTCTCGGTGAGCAACGAGAAAAAACGAAAAGCCTGGCCCGCCATCGAGAGACTGACGGAAGATTGGAAGGACAAGCAAATCAGCGAATCGATGCGGTTGCTCTACGTGGCTATCACACGCGCCCGCTTCGCTGTGTACCTTCTGCTGAACGAGAACGCCAACAACAATTCATTCTCAAAAATCATCGATGAGGCTAAACCGTACGATGAGATCGGCGACCCCGAGTGGTACCTCCAGCCCACCAAGGACGGCAGCGGCGCCGATGATGACAAGGAGACCCAAAAGGCGGATGACGAATCTCCCAAACCGCTGGAGAGGCCCACGGCTCGGCGGCGCGTCATACGTCCCTCGCAGCTGGAACCGCAGGGACAGGTCGCCGCAGACGCCCGGGCAACTGCCGACGATGCCTCCTCCACCGTGCGCCTGACACAGAGCGGGAGAGAAGCCGCCGCCTACGGTACAGCCGTCCATGCCCTGTGGGAGCAAATCGGCTGGGCGTCCTCCCCGCAGGATTTCCCCGCATGGGTTCATTCTCCGCAGGGAGAGGAGCAGCAGGTCGTTGCCCGCGCCCTGCAGCGGGATGATATACGCGCCATCCTCAGCTGTCCCGACGGAGAGCGCTGGCAGCTCTACCGCGAGCAACCCTTTGTTTTCGCCGTGCAAGGCAGGGCGGAGTTGGTTTCCGGCACGTTCGACCGCGTGCAGGTGCGTACCGATGACGCCGGGAAGCCGCAGGAAGCCCTCATCATCGACTACAAGACTGACCGCATCACCTCCGGCAACGAGGCAGAGTACGCCGCCCTACGCGCACGCCATGCCCCGCAGATGCGCGCCTACCGTCGCTATCTTGCGGAATCCTTGCATCTGGATGAGGAGGCCGTGCGTGTGGCGTTGGTCTCGGTGCCGCGCGGCGGAGGCGAGGCAAGCGTGCAGCTCTACGCCGCAGCGGAGTTGGCATGAGGACGAATTGGGTTGCATCCTCACAATTTCACAGAACACATGTAAGAAGAGTTTCAAGCCGCGCTTCGTACGGACACGGGAGGAGGGCAAACCATCTCGAGGCAATCTCGAATGAGGCATCATATCAATAGATAAAAACATCAAAGCAAAATGGACACATTATTCATCGTCATCATAGTTGTATCGCTTGTTGCTGGAACATTCTTCATTGCATGGCTCCTGGAACGACAGAAGACATCCCACTTGAAGGCAGAGAATGCGAAGCTGCAGGAACAGATGCAATTCGAACGGAGCAATCTCACCGAGACGTTTCGAAGCATCGCCGGAGATGCTCTTCGCGAGCGCAGCGATCAGCTGAAATCCGATAATTCCGAATCCATGCAAACGGTTCTTCTCCCTCTGAATGAGCAGATGAAGCAACTCGGAAACTTGATAGACAATCTGAGCAAAACAGGGATTTCATCCTCTTCAAGGCTCGAGACACTTATGCGCGAGATGACGGCTCAAACACAAAAAATTGGGAATGACGCTGTGAACCTGACAAACGCCTTGAAAGCGAATCCTAAGAAGCAGGGGGACTGGGGCGAACTTATTTTGGATCGATTGTTGGAAGCCAATGGTCTTCAAAGAGATGTCCATTTTTATGCTCAACAGTTTTTCTCGAAAGGTGACGGTAGCAATCGTGGTGACAAACCCGACGTTATTGTTCGCTTCCCCGGCGATCGAGGAGTCGTCATTGATTCCAAAGTTTCTCTTACGGCTTACGTCAATTATATTGAAGCCGAGACAAAAGAAGAACGAGAGCAGTATTTAAAACAGCATGTCGCTTCCGTTCGCAACCATATCGATGAGCTTGCAAAAAAGAGTTACGAAAATCTACACCGTCCCGGCTTCATCAAGCAACTGGCGGATCTTGTGCTGATGTTCGTTCCGAATGAAGCAAGCTATACAGCGGCATTGCAAACGGAGCCGGAGCTCTATCAAGAGGCTTTGAACAAAAATGTCCTCATCGTCGGACCGTCCAATATGAGTATGGCGTTGAGAATGGCGCATCTGTTGTGGCGGAATGAAGTTCAGGTCAAAAATATGAAAAAGATTTTTGATCGGGCAGCGTTATTATGTGCCAAGTTTGCTGGTTTTTCCAAAGATATGGCTTCGATCGGCAAAAATCTACAAGTGCTAACGAAGAGTTACAATAACGCTGTTTCAAAGGCTTATATCGGGCAAGGAAACCTCATGTATCAATTTCGAGAACTTGAAAAGTTGGGAGTAGCTTGTAAGCATGAGGAAGATAAAGAAGAGGTGGAACTTATCGATGATTCGTTCGTCAACTTACCCAATGATGTCATTGTTTCGAGTGCGGAAAGTGAGATTCCCAGTGAGGAGCCCTCGCAAGAAAATAGCTAAAACTCTCCAAAATTCCACTTCCGGACTTGACATCGGGGTCATGTTCTCGTATGGTGTCCTTGCGTTCTTCCTATTGAGGCCCTGCTGCTACAACAGCAGGGCATAGTGCAGGGCGAAATGCCCTGACGTAGGTTGGTTAGCTAACCCATGGTTTGTGGTATGCGTACAGTGTGCTGCTAA
>CANQAC010000084.1 GCA_947589345.1 uncultured Akkermansia sp. | reverse complement strand
ATCCCGATCGGCGGGTACAACGCATTGGTTGAAAAACTGCTCGATGGCGTGGAGGTGAAGACCGGCGTGGATTTCTTCGCCGATCGGGTGCATTGGGAATCGGTGGCGGAGAAAATCGTTTTCACGGGAAAAATCGATGAATTTTACGACTATCGTTTCGGACGGTTGGAATATCGCACGGTACGGTTCGAGACCGAGACGCTCGACACGCCGAATTGGCAGGGCAATGCGGTCGTGAACTACACCTCGCGCGAAGTGCCCTACACGCGCATCATCGAACACAAACATTTCGAGCTGTTCGGCGACGAAGTTTACAAGACGCCCAAAACCGTAATCTCAAAGGAATACTCGACCGAATGGCGCGACGGCATGGAGCCGTTCTACCCGGTGAACGACACGCGCAACACAGCGCTGTACGAACAGTATCGCGCTCTTGCCGCGCAGGAGCCGAACGTTGTCTTCGGCGGCCGGTTGGCTGAATACAAATACTACGACATGGCGCCCGTCATCGAATGTGTATTGAGATTAAATCTTCAATAGAAAATACTCCTTTGCTATAACTCATAAATATTGCGATGACTATTGCCTTTATACTGATAATAGGTTCAATACTGTATTGCCAATATCGAATTGAAGGAAGGTTGGTTAACCTATACTCTATTTTGATGTCCCCCTATTTGTTTATTGTAATATTCAACAATCTTTTTTTCTTCCAGTTTGGGTTTTATCAAATTAGTGATAAAACATTGACGATGTTGCTAGCAAGTCTCCTCCTTTTTTATATAGGTGGCTTACCATTTATTTTAAGAAAAAGAAAACGAAAACGAACAATCGTTCAAGAAGATAGAGTTAGCGAAGAGAAACTCACTCATTATAATATAAAGAATATGACATTGCTACTTTATATTATAGGAATAATTAGTATAGTAAGATTTTATGCCTTATTTAGAAGCGGGACTTTTAACAGTGATACGATTGGTGACGCTGAAGGTATGATGAAAAGTGGAATTGTCGGGCATCTTCTTAATTTATCATATGTTGTGCCCCCCCCCATTGTATTTCTTTATTGGACATATCATAAAAAGCAAATATATTACTTGATTCCAATCATTTTGACTTTTGCTTCTACGTTCTTTTCACTGATTAAATATAATATTATTAGTCTTTTTGTGATACTTTTTATAGAGATATGTTTGTATCGGCCGAAGCTGGTAAAAAAATCGGTTTTATATTTATTGGTGTTCACATGTTTCATATTTTTTGCTAATTATTATACCACTAGTTCTATAGTCGGCGTTGAGTTTTCAACAGAGTTTTATTTGGGTCATTTTTGGAAATATGTAGGAGGAAGTTTGATAGTTGACAATTATATCTTTGATGGGTATATCCCGAAAAGTGGAAATATATGGTATACCTTAATGCGTTATCTGTCTGCATTACCCAATATGTTTTTATCTCTATTCGATGTTAAAATCTTCCCATGTGAATCTTCACTTTTTTACACGGTTAGTGAATTTGGAGAAGATTCAAATGTAACAGATGCTTTTGGAAGTTTGTATCGGACTACAAATAATCTTTCCGATTCAATCTGTTATTTTTTAGTTATCATGCTGATCGGTTTTATTGCAGCGACGATATACTATAAGCAGGAGAAGTACAGACAAAAATTTAATATTTTTCTTATTGTATTTTTAACGTATTTTATATTCTTTTCTTTCTTTGGAACATTTTATATTCTCCCCACGCCGTGGGAGATCTTGGTTTACTCTGCCATAATTCCGAATTTATTTTATCGAAAAACAAATAAAGTTAATAATAGTAGTTTATGAAAAAAGTATTTATTTCTAAAAACTATCGGGACCCTTTTACTGCGTCATCAAAAGCTAAAATTGATGCCGAAACGATCATGAAGAATTTACATTATGAAAATATTGGTTTACCAAAGAAAAATTTTGAAAACCAAATAATAGGGAATTTATGGACCCTTGCGTCGAATCTACTGGCTTTTTTACGAATACCATCAAAAGGGATTGTGTTTTTACAGTATCCTACTCATTTTGTAGGAAAAATAAAGAATTGGAGCAGGTATCGTAAAAACTATATTATTCTATTAATACATGATTTGAATTGTTTACGCAATCAACGGGACTTCTTGGATATAAACATGTTAGGAACGGCTCATTATTTAATTGTACATACGCTTGCGATGAAACAATGGCTTCTTGCTCATGGTATCAGTACAGAAAACCATATAATTGTATTGGAAATTTTTGATTATCTTAATAATTCCACAGAAGATACCCTTATTCGCCAAAAAACAGACAATACCTATCAGATAGCATATGCAGGGAATTTAATGAAAAGTCGTTTTCTAAATAAAGTGTCATTCAGTAGCATTGCAATGAACGTATATGGCAGTGGCGGCGAATTACTCTCATTAAAAAACGGCGTATATTATAAAGGTTGTTTCTTACCTGAAGAATTAGGCAGACATTTGGAGGAGGATTTCGGATTGGTTTGGGATGGTGATGATGACGTAACATGTACGGAAAGTAATGGGAACTATCTTCGCTATAATGCACCGCACAAATTGTCACTCTATCTCTCTAATGGATTGCCTGTTATTGTATGGGGACAATCTGCAATGGCTCCGTTTGTGAAGACCAATGGGATAGGAATTACTATCGAATCTTTATGTGAAATAGAAACCAAATTAAATAGTACTTCATTTGAAGAATATAATCTCATGGCTCGAAATGCCGCTGCTATGGCAAGACGATTACGCACCGGTTATTATCTGAGCAAAGCCATTGGGGTAATAACAAATAGTATTCAATCACAAAACATTAGTTGAAAGATGTTTTTTACAGGAAATATATTCGCGAATGATAAGATGGCAAATAATACACTCGAAAAAATCCGTTAATATTCAATGAATCTCATGTTTTGTAATCATAAAATTACGAAAAAATCAACTGGCCCACTGGTTTCTATTATTTAGAAGCTTTCATAGCAACTTTTTTTCATTCATTTCGAACCAACTTCTAAGTTCAACTAATATGAAAAGGATATTTGATAAAACATATTATTTTCTTCTGGCACTATGGGGAGAAATGATAAAATGTGCGATTATATTGGGATTTATCAAACCTCGGTATGGAATATGCAATAATCCTGACAATCCCAACGTAACCGTTTCTTTAACCAGTTATGGCCGACGAGTAGGTTCGGCTCTTCCTTACACCATTGTTTCCTTATTACGGCAAACGTACAAACCGAATCGTATTGTTGTATGGCTCGATGAAAGGACGTGGAATGATGGAAACCTACCGTCAAAATTACGAAAATTGATAAACTATGGCCTGACTGTTCGATATTGTGAAGATATAAAATCATACACAAAATTAATCCCTGCAATTGAGGCATATCCCGATGATATCATCATTACTGTAGATGATGATATATACTATAGTAAACATCTTATTAACAGACTTGTGAGAGCTCATAAAAATGCGCCCACAAAGATACATTGCAATACTGCTCATGCTATTGCTTTTAATAAAAACCAGCGAATGCAACCATATAATATATGGCAACATGATATAAAAAAGCAAAATAATACATCAGTAATTTTTGCCACGGGGGCTGACGGATGTTTATATCATAAAAAGTTATTCTATAAAGACTTGTGCAATAAAGAATTGTTCATGAAACTTGCTCCTTATGCCGATGATGTATGGTTTTTCTTCATGGCATATTTGCAAGGGACAAAAGTCTCTCTCATATCAGATAAATGTGTTAATATTACGATAGATTTATTTTGGCAGAAAATGCATCAAGGGAGCAGCTTAAGACAATTGAACTGCGGATTATCACAAAATGACATACAAATTAATGCTATAAAGGTCTATTATCATATTGCTGATGGAGATATAGCAAAATGGATTACAGAGTAATTCTAATTAAGAGCATTTCAAAATTAAAGTAGCATAAATAAATGAACATTTCCATTGTAGGCACGGGCTATGTAGGCTTGGTGTCGGGAGCTTGTTTCGCCGAAATGGGCGCCGACGTTACCTGTGTGGATATCGACCGTGCGAAAATCGAACAACTGTTGCAAGGCGATATCCCCATCTATGAACCCGGACTCGACGACCTTGTGAAACGCAATGTCGCTACCGGACGTCTACACTTCACGACCGATCTTGCGGTGTGCATCGACAACGTAGAGGTCGTATTTTCCGCTGTCGGCACACCACCCGACGAGGACGGAAGCGCCGACTTGCAGTACGTCCTTTCGGTAGCCCGCACTTTCGGACAACATATCCGCAAGTACACGATTCTCGTAACGAAATCGACCGTTCCAGTGGGCACGGCACAAAAGGTCAAGGCCGCCGTGCAGGAGGAGCTCGACAAACGGGGCGTGCAGGTGGAGTTCGAGGT
>CANQAC010000083.1 GCA_947589345.1 uncultured Akkermansia sp. | reverse complement strand
CTTGTGCGATTGGCTTGTGCACTGACGATGGTTTCACAAGCGTTTGTATTGTCGAGGGTAACGGTCGAATTGGTGTCACTGACGATTTCGCCTACCCTGTGAATAATTTGCGCCTCGCACTGCAAAGAGCTGTCGTTGGTGTTCGCGGCGGTGTTATTCTGCGATGCCGTTGTATTGTTGTTCGTTACCGTCTGTTCGCTCACGGAGAGGAGGGTCTGCTCACGTCCTACGGCAGTTACTTCCTCGTTCAGCTGTTGCACGGTTGTGTTACCGACGATGGTGTGCTTTTTGCCCAGGAACAAGAGGTTGGATAATCCTTCGAGCACCTTGGTGATTCCCTTGAGTCCTAACAAAAGCCCCGCCAGGACGGCGCCTCCCACCGCCAACCCCACCCCACCTATAATGGTCATCGGTTCGGTAGCCACCTTCGAGTCCCGGCATTTCATTTTCGGCTTTTTGTTGCCGAACGGCTCTGTATAGGTGTCCGTCAGTTCATTCCCTTTGCCGAATTTGTCCTGGAGCGTTGCTCCGATCATCGTGCCCACGCCCCCGGCAACTGCTGTTACCCCTACTCCCACTATCCCGCTTGCTACCCTGTCCGCATTTGAGGTCAGATTTCCGAACGTACGCATCCCGCCGGAAACGCTGCTTCGCTCGCCCATGGCAACAAAACCGGCTATGGGAGTATTGACGGTGACATGCTCATTCGCATAGTTCAGGTAGGTCGGAGATGACAGGGTGAGGGTGGAAGGTTCCATTTTCACCATGCTTCCCGTCGGTTGTACGAGGTTGGTTAAGTTGCCGTCCATGATGTTGCCGACCAATCCGGTGACGGTTGTGATGGTCTTGATGATGCCGCTGGCGGCGCTGCCCAACAAGTCTATGCTGGACAGACCATACACGCGGTTGCCATCCTGCAATTCATCGCTGTAGATGAAGGAAGTGCCGATGAGGCTCTTCGCATCAAACCCCGAACAGGCTAAGTTGACGACCGTATTGAAGGCGGTGTCCTGAACGGCCGCTCCGCCGATTATGGTCGTTTTCGGCGCCAGGAGACTCGCACTGAGATCCGTGACCGTGAACGAGGAACCGAGGAAGGTCTGCGCCATGAAGACATTGGTGGCAATGTTGCTGATGTAGGGGCCCTTGATGTTCACCCCGCTGCCGTCGATGCGAATTCGACCACCCAGGAGTCCCCCCGTTTTAATGCCCATGAGGTGCTCGGTCTGCTGTTTCCCGTCAGGATTGTACGCCGCATAGGCTCCCGAGTTGAGCACCTTGCCGCACGCACTTGTCATTTCTATGCCGCTCTCCGTGATCTTGACGGACGAGCGCCCCACACGGAACGTGATCGCCTGAGCCGACGTAAGGACGATTTCGCCGCCCGCGTTCACGATCTGGTGGTCGGCGGACTGTATCAGCACATCCTTGGCGGAGTACACATTCACGCCTTCAAAATGGGGACGCGTGACGGGAGCGTTGAGATTCTGCTGGATGTCGTTAGCCACCGATTCCATGGTGTAGCCGGAAGACATATTGGCCTCAGAGAAAACTCCGGCAGCCGTTTCGATGACATCGCTGGAGATGTAGGTGTTGGTGATGTCTTCGTTTTGCTGGACGGGACGCACGCCGTTGTCGCGCGTGACCATCTGGATCTGGTGGAAGGGATATTTACCCTCGGCCAATTCATCCACGGAGAGCGGACGGGTCACTCCGGCGGGTTCGGAGTTCTTTTCAGTGTCGGTGAGGTCCGCATCCTGCGCCGGGGATTCCTCGGTTTTTCCCTGGTACTTGCGCGGCGGGAGCTGCACGCGATTGCGCAGGGTGACTGCCGAGTAATCAGCAACATCATCCTGTTCCTTGAGCGTATGACGCTCCATCGTCTTGAGCTCGACGAACGGGGAGGCATTTTGGTCACGATACAGGGAGCTGATGGCAACGGGCAGACTGAAGTCACCTCGGTCGAGACACACCAGCACATTCCCGACCCTCGGACGCGCGAGCAACCCGCTGTTTTTATCCGCGAAGGGGGAACCAAGTTCCACCACAATTTCATTGACAAACGAGATGGACTTTTGTCCTGTCCCCGTGTACTTCAACGGAGCGATTTCCCGCACCTTGCAGGTGTTCTCGGTGACGCGCTTTTTATCTTCCTCGTACGAAAAGGGAGCGGTATCCACCACCTGCGCTACAAACAGACGCATCTTAGGCAACGGTCCATTTTCCCCGGCTGTCAGCATATCCGCCGTTCCGGGTGCGTGATGATTGACAATCACCGGACGCGGCAGCAAGCAGAGGCACTTGGGCTGTCGGGCTTCATCGATATGCGTTCCCTCCACCTCAGCCTGCCACGTGTTCTGCGTCACCTGAATTTTCATCTTGGTGAGCATATAGCGGGTGGATGGGCTGCACTGCAATCCACCATCCTTCCTCGCGGCCACCTTAAAATGCACTTCCCTGCCGATCACGGGGAGGGAGGAATCACTGCTTCCATGGTAATAGAGGCCAAAGCAACCGCCGCGATTATCGTGAATCGCGCGCAAAACAGCCTCGCGATGAGCCATCTCCTCGTCCGTGAGCTTTTTCATCAGGATGTTCCCCAGCTCATGGGAACTGAACTTCACGGAATTCGACACTTCATTCCCATCGCCGTACAGTTGCAGTTTGAGCTCATCTTTCGCGAATTCCTGCGTCCCGTAGTGCTTGCTCCAGAAGCGCGTTTTCGCCGCGCTGATGCCAATTTGAACGGGGGTCTCTTCCTGCAATCGCGAGTCCGACTCACTGAGGGCATCAAAGACAATCATCCGCTCCCTCTTGGCATCCTTCGGAACTTCCCACACATAAGCCAGCCCCCACGTGGAGGCCAACCGACTCATGAAATCGTAGTCGCTTTCATCATTTTGCACCCACTGAATTCGTGCATCCGTCGCGATCCGCTTCTGAGCCTCTTCCGATACCTGCACATCCGTATCCCAGCATTCACCGAGGCGCCGGAAGAATGCAAGGACGGGGGATTGGTCCTTATTGTTGGAGTCTAATTCGAGCGACTCCCTCGTGTACACGAGGCGGTTCTTCGAGTAGCACGCGCATGCCAGCGCGGGACGTATCGTCCACTTATACCAGGCGGCGTTCTCGGACAACGTCGTGGCTTCTGTCGTCGATTCGATCGACATCACAACGCCGGCCACGCGCTGAATTCCCCGAACGGAAGCCTTGTCGATTTTGTCCTTGGCGGACGACACGACCAGCAAGACTCTCTTGCCCAAGTATTCCCGCATCTTAGCCTCACTGTCGTCCCCCATCGAGGTATCCCGAATGAGCACCTCATAGCGATATAGTGAAGACATCTCCTCACAGCCCTCAATGATGCGCAAGGCTGCAAGGGTTGCCTCCGGGGCTTTCCCATCAATCTCTCTGATCTCTATCGTGTATATCATGGTTCTCGCTTGGTGTTTCGGTCACGCCGGGTTCCTGAACCGGTGGGGAGCATGCTTCCCTCCCGGTACGGGGATTAAGACGGCTGCACCTCTATCGCGTTGTCTTTGATCGTGAGGGTAACTTTCGAGTAATTGTTCTGTTCCAGGACGGAACGGAGCATGAGCGAGCTGAGGCGGGGAAGAATCGAATGCGTGATAATGTTGTCGATGATGCGCGCACCGGCATCCGCCCGCTTTGCCTGCTCCATGACGTAGCGCGTGAGGTCCTCTCCCCACACGAGTTCCGCCCCGTAGCCGGACTTCAACCGACGGGCCACCTTGCCGAGTTTCAGCCCGATGATCTTGCTCATCACCTCCTGAGAGAGCGGGTAGTACGGAATGGTGACGATACGTCCGAGCAGAGCCGGAGGGAACACCTTGAGCATGGCCTCGTGCATAGCCTGCTCCACGGCTTCGGCGCTCGGCATCAGCTCCGGATCAGCGCACAGGCTCATCATCTCATCGGTACCGACATTGGTGGTCAGCAGGATGATCGTGTTGCGGAAATCGATCAGGCGTCCTTCTCCATCCTCCATACGACCCTTGTCAAACACTTGGAAGAAGATCTCATGCACGTCCTTATGAGCCTTCTCCACCTCATCCAGAAGTACCACGGAGTACGGTTTGCGACGCACGGCTTCGGTAAGCACACCGCCCTCGCCATAGCCCACATAGCCCGGAGGCGCTCCCTTCAGGGTGGACACCGTGTGCGCCTCCTGGAATTCACTCATGTTGATGGTGATGAGGTTTTGCTCGCCGCCGTAGAGAGCTTCAGCGAGAGCGAGAGCCGTTTCCGTCTTACCCACACCGCTGGGACCAGCCAACATGAGGACGGCTATCGGCTTCTCCGGATCGGCCAGAGAAGCGCGCGCGCTCAGAATCCTGTCCGCAATGATGCGCAGCCCGTGATCCTGTCCGACGACACGCTCCGCGAGGTGTTCGGAGAGGTGCAGGACATTTTCCAACTCGTTGCTCACCATCCGCCCGGCCGGGATACCTGTCCACTCGCTGATGATAGCAGCGATCGCCTGGGCATCCACCTGGGGCAACACCAGCGGGGTCTCTCCCTGGAGGGCAGCCAATTGTTCCTCCGCCCCCTTGAGTTCCTTCCGGAGAGACGTTGCATTCTTCTTCGGGAGTTCCTCGTCCTGCAGTTTGTTGCGCAACTCCACCACGCGAGCCACCAGCTCCTTCTCCTTCTTCCAATCCGCGAGACGTGCATCGTGTTGCGCCGTGAGTTCCTTCTTTTTCTGCTGCAAGGCAGAGAGCGCCTCCTGACGATCCATGCCTACCTTGGACTCCTTTTCCAGCACGGCAATCTGGGAATCGATCCCCTCCAACTGCCGACGCAGATCCTCCACCTCCGCGGGTTCACTGCTCTGCGTGAAGGCAACGCGTGCTGCAGCGGTATCCAACAGGCTGACGGCTTTATCCGGCAGTTGTCGCGTGGGCAAGTAGCGTCGGGAGAGCGATACGGCAGCCCGCAACGCCTCGTCCAAAATCAGGATGTTGTGGTG
>CANQAC010000082.1 GCA_947589345.1 uncultured Akkermansia sp. | reverse complement strand
CCTCGAATATGGGCCGGGTCTTGGCGTAGTCCACCACGGCCCCCATCAGCGCGGAGGTCTTTTCAATCCGTTCCTCCACGTCCCGGAACTCCCCGGCAAGCGTGTGGGCCCGGTCAACCGCCGCCTCCGTCCTGGCCGCCAGCGCGTCATAGTTGGTCAGGCCGTTCTCCTGGAGGAATTGCAGAGCGGCGGCCATCTGCTTTAGGTTGTAGACCTTGGCCCACCGCTCATAGCCGGGGCCCTTGCCCTGGGCCATGCGCCGCTGGATGTCAATAATCAGATTTATCTTCTGCCTGGGTACGGGGCCGCCGCCCTTGGGCGCGGGCCGGGCCGGAGCCCTGCCGGTGATGACGGCCTCCACATCCTCCGGGCCGTAGCCGCTCCCCAGGGTGGAGCTCCGCCAGCGGGCGGCCCGCTCCTGGCCGGGTACACGGAACGATAGGACGCCGCCCCGTCCGTGAAGCACTTGAACGCCAGCGGCCTCCAGTAAGGAAAGAAAGGCCGGGAGGTCGGCTGGGCGCTGGGCCAGCGCCGCGTCAATGGCGGCGCGTATCTGCTCCTTATAGGACGGCTTTCGGTTGTTGCCCAGCCACTGGCCGTAGTGCAGAAACCGGCCCTTGCTGTGGAGCTTGGGATCGCTGATCACGGACAGGTCATGCTCCAGACACACCCGGTCAGAGAGCCGCCGCAGGGCGCGGGCGGAGCCGAGAAAGTCCCGGTATTTCCGGGTGCAGTCCAGCGTTGTGGAGTTATAGTAGATATGGACGTGGGGGTGGGGCCGGTCAACATGGGCCACCACGAAAAAGGCGTGTTTCCCCTTTGTCCAACGCATAGCAGTTTCATAGCCAACGGCCAGCGCCTCCTCCGGGGACAGCTCTCCGGGTGGGAAGGACTGCCGGATCTGATAGCACAGCACATCGGCGTCCCGCCTCTGCTCCCGGCCCGTGATGGCCTGATACTTGGCCTTGCTCAAAAGAAATTCCGCGTCGGCGGTCATCGGGTCACACTCATAGGCGCGGATCAGAGCGCCGTCCAGTGTCTTTTCCGGGTTCTTCCCGTAGTCGAAACGGTCAGTGAGGGATTGCAGGATCGTCCTGCCGGAGCTGATATGATGGGCTTTCAGAAATGTTGTAGCCGTGGGCGTCGCCTCCTTCCGGGACTTCGGGACACTTTGTCCCAAAGCTAAAATAAGGGGGACGGCACAAGGCCGCCCCCCGCGTATCACATCTTCACTACCTCCGTCAGCTTTTTCAAAAGGTCGGACAGCGGCCCCCACAGGTCGGCGTAGTCCTTCTGCAAGGTCTTGATGTCCTCCGGGTACACGCCGCCGTAGGTGTTGGCCTGGATCGCCACCTGATTGAGATTGTTGGAGCACCGGCGCTGGAGGGATACCAGCTCCTTCACCGGGGACAGATCGACATGGAGCACATAGCCGTTGAGGGCCATCTTGCGGATATAGGCCCCCATGTTCTGGATACCCGCCTCGGTCATGCGCTCCCTGATCTGCTCCAGCTCCCCCTCGGACACCATGACGTGCAGGTGGACGGGACGGCGGCGCTTTTTCTCCGCCACGTCAGCGGCCCTCCCGGTCGGGGGCGTCCTTGCCCGGAGCCGGGGGACGAGCCTCCCGCCGGGCCTGCTCCGCCGCCTCCTTCATCTGCTGGGCGATGGGGCGCGGTTCTTCCCGCCACAGCTCCTCGGTCTTGGGTGCGGGCCGCAACTCATAGTCTGCCGCCTCCCTTCGGGTCAGGGGCTTGGTATAGGTGAGGTAGCCCCACGCCGCAAACGCGCCGCCCTCCACAGGGACGCGCTTATCAAAATTCACGATCTCGTCCGGGCGGTTATCGTAGGGCTTGGGAAACGTCCCGATGTCCACGGGCCGCTGGGTGGAGTAATACTTGTAAAGGCCGGGCATTTCAAGCTGCTTTAACTCGGCGGAGAACTGCCGCATATGATTTCCCATACGGTCAGCGACATCCTTCTCCGCGCTTGCCCGGTCATTGAAATAGTGGCCCCAATAGTAATCCCGCTTTCCGGCCTCCTCCGTGAACTGCCACGACACATAGGGGTTGGGGGCCGTGGGGCTTTCTCCCAGGGCAAACCCCCGCTGGTCGCTCAACAGCACCGCCACAGTGATTTTATAACCCGCGTTTTTGTCCATAGCTCCTCCTATCTGTCGCCGCCCAGGTCGGGGGCGCTCCGCTCCTGTTTCCGGGCAAAGGGTTGGAGGTCATAGACGCGCCCGCCCCCCTCCGGCCTGATGAAGCCGATCCGATCCGCCGCGTAAATGGCGTTCTTATTGAGTTGCCTCTGCCACGCGCCCTGGCTGGGGGCCCAGCGGAAACCGTTGGATTTCAATTCCTGCCTCTGCTCCGGGGTAGGCTTTTCATCGAAAATGAGCTGCAAACGGTTCTCACCCTCGTTGACCACGGCCTCGCCGCCGGGGAACTTCCAGCCCGCGAACTCGGCCCGGTTTTTCAGATCGTCGATGCGCTGCTGTACCCGGTGGATGTTGGCGTTGTTGTTGGAGAGCAAGTAGGCCGGATAGGGCACGGGGTCTTTCCGCCAGTCACGGGCCATAGACGCCTGAAGTTGGGCGGCCTGTTCCCCGGTCAGGCCGGGACAGCCCTCCAGCGTCTTGTGCTTGCGATAGTAGGCGTTGACGGCCTTCATGGACTCCTGCTCCGCTTTCAGCCCCTCCAGCTTGGCCTCCAGCTTCTCCACGGCCAGGGTGTCGTCGGCGCTGATCCCGCCCATGCCGGTGGAGCGTATCTTATCCAGAATACCCTCGATCTCCATGTACTCGCCCATATTGCGGTCACGGGCGGCGTTCTGCTTGTTTTTCTGCCGTACCGGGAAATTGGAGCCCCCGGCGATCAGGATGGACGGGACGCGGCCATCGATAGAATACCGCTGGTTGATGTTCTCCGCAAGTTTGCGGGCGTAGCGGTCAAGCAGGGCGTCGATCTTGTCATGGTGCATGGGGTCAACGCGCCGTTTCTGCTGTTCGCCCAGCTCATAGGCCGCATCCACCTTGGCCCGGTATTCCGCCGTAGCGGAGCCGGGCCGGTAGTCGTAAAAGCTGTTCATATCCTGGGCGCGTTTCGCCGCGCCCTCGTTGATGGGATAATATTTCGGCATCATAGCCTCCTTTCAAAATCGCTTGGAACTTTGGGACAAAGTGTCCCGATGTGGAAAATTAGAGCTCAAAATTATGGCGGGACGTAAAAAGATACGGCCCAGTGGGAAAAGGGCCCCGGAAAGCCCTGCAATCAGCGGGTTTTCCGGGGCCTGATTTTCCACACGTCACCTGCGTTTTTTCCTCATGTACTCCCGCTTCTGCTGTCGCAGGGCGGCCTTGGCACAGGCCAGGGAGCAGTAGAGCAGCCTGCCGCCCGTGGGGACGGGTCGCCCACAGACCGGGCAGGGCCGGGTTTTCACCTCCCCTTGTACGGCAAGGGACGCCGCCAGCGCCGGGTCGAGGGGCAGCACCGCCGCCTCAAAGTAGCGGCAGTAGGCCCCCGTCCAGTATTTCCCCAGCATATAGCACTCACAATCCAGCGGCAGACAGCCGTATTCCCGGTCATAGTTGGCGCACCACTTTGTCACCAGCGCCCGGATCGCGGACTTCTCCTGACGGGTCAGCTCCCGGATCATGCGGTCATCGGTCATCATGGTCCCCTTTCAGCAGGTCACGGTAACAGGACACGCACCTGATCCCCCGCCAGTAGGGGCAGCCGTGGCAGCGCGTCCCCCTGGGCGCGGGCTGGGGCGGCGCGGGACGGGGACGCGGGAGCTCCTGCATCAGTTCCTCAAAGGGGCTGTCGGTAAACTTCATTCGCCATCCTCACCGTCCCCATCGTCATCGCCGCCCCACAAGGGCTCCGCGCCGTAGTCCTCCATATCGGGGCCGGGATCGCCGCCGTCCGGGTAATCCTCCAACTCGGCGGCCCGCTGGCGCTTGGGCCGGTGGACCTTGAAATACCACCCGGCCCCGCCGCCCACGGCGATCACCGCCACGGCCAGCGCCAGCATCCCCACGTTGATCCCGCCGCCCTTCTGCTCCGGCTTCGTATCAGGCTCCGGGGTCGTGTCGGGCGTGGGCTCCAGGCCAACGTCAGGCTCCGGGGTGACGGTAGGGGTAATGGTCGCGCCGCCCTCGGCCAGCGCCATCAGGTCGGCAACGGTGACGGTGTTCAGAAAATACACGTTGTCGCCGCTCTTTTGCCTGTCGATCACCAGATAGAACACAGAGCCGTCCTCGGTGGTTACGGTGAAGAACTCCTTACCATCGCTGTCGTCGGCGTTGTCCAGCACCGTACCCTGGCCGTCCGGGGTCAGGGGGTTCATGTCAGAGGGGTCAAGCCCCTCCCAATCCAGCCCGCCGGTGCCCGTACCCTCCGGGGGCTCACTCTCCGGGGGATCGTCCGTGGCCTGTCCAGCCGTCCCCGTGGCGGGGGTCGTAGTGGGCGTTGCAGTTGTCTTGCCCGTATCGCCACCCTTGGAGGGCTTCGTCGTCCCCGTCCCGGAGGGCGTCGCCGTTCCTGCCCCGGAGGGGGCCGTGGACACGGCGGGCTTTTCCGAGGGTACGGACTCTGCCGGGGTGGTCGGCGCGGGCGTAGGGTCAGGCGTGGGCTCCGGCGTCACGGCTGGCGTAGTGGGCTCCGGCGTAGGGTCGGGGGTCTGCTCCGGCTCCGTGGTGGAGGTTTCCACGTCCTCCCACGACTCGCCGCTGGCAAAGGCCGTGGCGCAAATGCCGCACAAAAGAACGGCGGCGCACAGCGCCGCCGCCAGATACCGGGTCATTTTCTTCATTCGCCAGTTTCCTCCTTCTTGTCAGACTTCGGGACACTTTGTCCCAACCCCCCGGCCTTCATGGTCTGGAGCAGGGCGGGCAGGTCAGAGAGGGAAATGCTCATACCGCGCACGATGTCCACGATCTCCTCGTTTTCCGCCTCCCGGTGCTTCTGCTCCAGCTCCTTCAGCCGGGTCTGCTGTTCCGCGATCTTGGCCTTGACCTTTTCCATCTCGGCCCAAATCTTCGCGCTTTTGCTGATTGCCAAAATCAAAAACCTCCTTTTCTCAGGGCAAACGCCCATAGCAATAGAAATGTTCCTGCCAATAGCTTGTGTTGATGTTGGCGTACTGGATGGGGTCGCCACAGTGGATCATCCAGCCGTCCCCCACATAGATGCCGACGTGGGTGGGCTTATCCGGGTAGGGCGCGTCGTAGGTGTGCCAGAAGAACACCAGATCGCCGGGCTTGGGGTCCCGGACGGGGGTGCAGATGCCGCACAGCGCCATAGCGCCCAGCCGCCCCACGTTCCAGCCGGAGTGGTTGATCACCCAGCTCACATAGCCGGAGCAGTCAAAGGACGTGGCCGGACTCGCGCCGCCCCACACATAGGGGAAGCCCA
>CANQAC010000081.1 GCA_947589345.1 uncultured Akkermansia sp. | reverse complement strand
CTAGCATGCTTTGAACTTCTTGGCACCCTTTTTTGTGCCAAGTACCTGTTGCATTTAATTTTGCGATCCACATTTTTGGGGAATCGTCCTGTTTTTTGTTGACAAAAAGAAAGGATACCGGAAAATAGAGGCATGGGTACAAGGGAGGAAATAGAAACAGTAGAGGAGCGGGTCGCACGTCTGCGTTATGATGCATACCGCAACTCCGTTGCCCAGACCTCGCATGGGAGCGTCCTGCTGCAGCGCGGCGCGTTCTTTACGGAAGAAGATTTCGAACGTGAGCTGAGAGAGTTGCTCCAGACGTGGAAGAACGGTCCTTGTTATGAATTCTGAAGACAACGCCTCTGAACTCATAAGGCTCTTGCGGGAGGCTTTTAATGAGGCCGAGGGTGAGATACACCGCTGTGAATCCGTTACTCAAAAGGCTCCCGTTTCTGCGTTGAATGAGCTGCGCTATGCGGGGTCTCATATGCTCATCTATCTTCAGGAAAGAGACCAAGAAGAACTCAAGCAAGCGATCATGCATGGGAGAAGGGCCTTCTATGATGCTCAACGCTTCACTCTCTTGTTTCTCATGCGAGATGCACAAGCTATCCGCGATGGTATCGGTGATTTTATCCCTCTCTATGTCGATTTGGTTTCAAAAACCCATGGGGCGAATAAGTACGGAGAACTGAAAAAGAACTTGCTATCTGCGAAATCCTATATTCAACAGTTAGCACAAATTAAATCGGATAGTAAGCGCTGGCTGAATCGAGGCGAAAATTACGTTGCCTGTAAACCCCACATCCAAGCTCTGCGAGAATATATAGAAGTGTACGAAGCCCTGTCTGACGAATTTGCTCGGGTGAGGAAAGAGGAAATGGAAAGCAAGAGAGCGAAAGAGCAAGATAAAAAGAGGAAATTTATCCTGGCTGTTTTGGGGCTGATCCTCACTATGCTTGGGGTAATTGTAGCCATTGTTCAGCTTTGTTAACGTCCAAGGCGGCGTTCCGGCGGGCAACTTTTTTGTCCGATTGCGCTCGGTCAATTTCGCTGGAGGAAAAAATTGACAAGCTCCCCGAGACAGAGTTAAACGTAGGGAGTGGTTTCCCTGCGATTGTCATTTTAACCCGCCCGTGGGAGCAATCCCGCGAGCGGGTTTTATCATCGCTGCGATGCTGAAATTCGCACGCACCGTCCGGGAAATGCGGTGCGGCAGCTGATTACGCCGCCCCAAGCACCACACGCGCCCAAGTTACTACCCAAGTTCTGGCGCCTAGCGACGCCTCATTTACGAATTGTTTGAATTTTGTGCGTTGCCAAAGTGCTCCAAAAGCTCAACGAGCAGATTTATGTTACTGGCCCGAGCAAGTGATCTGAGCGAACCCTTTTGCTCAATGTACTCCCATGAAAGAACGTAACGCTGCCGGAAATCTCCATCAATTTGTTTGTATTTGACGATGTCCGGGCTATTAATTAAGGTCTTGAAAGCAGAAAGATTCCCAACGTAGCTATCATTAAAGTCACTGGCAATCAATGATTTTTCCCGGCTTGTCAGGTTTTCTGCTTTAGCGGCAATCACATGCTCCATGTTGCGCGACATATAGAAGGCAGCGAAAGGAATTCCGCGCACATCCTTCATCCCCCTGAGGAGCATCATATTTCTTGATTTACGTTCATTTCGAACTTCGGCTTTTTGGCGATTTGTTGTGAAAATACACTCTTCCGTGTAGCGAAAGTTGCTTGAGGCTTCACTGCCGCGTCTTCTGTGCACTTTTTCCCCAAGATTAATCTCCATGATTGCCTCATTCGGCACAAAGGCTCCGTCCGTATCCATCAACAGCGCAACACCAGCCACATCATCTTTGCGAAAGGAACTGCGTTGCATCTCCAACTTAACTAAATCACCCAATTTTTTCCTCACGTTCGAGGGCTCCGAATCATCATCTGAGGTAATATCTCCATTGACAACAGTAACGCGCAGATTGAGGGTCTCTGCCAGTCGCTGAAGGATAGTACCCAGGGCTATCTGCTCGGTGACGCCCTCTACGATGAGGATGACGCCTTTTTTCCGTTTCTTCATGGCGCAACAGATTGGGCAGCTTTGATGAAAGCGTGGGCTATTTCTGCGGAGTGGATATTGGCTTCGACATCAAGTTTATCTTCTCCGAGTTGGATGGCACGGAGATACATATTGCGCATATTGGTAGATCCTTTCACGCGAGAACTCGCGAAACGCGCAAAGCAGTCATCCGGATCATTGGTGGTCAGAAGAACGGAATGGGCATCGAGCATTTCCATAGGGCGCAGGTTATGAGACGTAAAGATTAGCTGACCTTTTGCACCCTGCCTGAGCACTTGCAGAATCTCACCCAGCAGGAACTCATAGATGCCGGAGTCGAGCTCATCAACCGCTACCATTACATCCTCATTATTGTACACTCCGATGAGTAAATGAAGAATGGAGATAAGCCGCTTGATGCCTTCGGACTCCATAGACAGCGGTCCCTCATACACACCATGCTTCACCATGAGCTGGCACCGGACACAACGTTCATTTTCGCTGTCAAATTCCTCCCCGAGGCTTTTCAGCGAGATAGAGCAGTCTTTGATCAGGACAGGAAGGAGCGCGTTGATAGAATCCATAGCGGAACAAGCAAAACGGTACGCAACGAGGGGAATCACCCCCGGGCTGCTGAGGGGAAGTGGCAGCTGACCCGCACCCTTCCCGGGTAAGTAGATGTTCAAGGGCTGCGCAAAATTGCAAGCTATCAGCCCGGCTTCATTGCGCCCCACGATGATCAGCTTTCCGATGGCGTAAGCTCTGAGAGCCTCCACCAGATTTCCTTTTTCAGCATCCACTTGCAACAGAGCCTTCCGCAATTCGGTAGAGCATAGGTATGAAGAAACGTTCTGTGCGCACTGGGAGAGGCGAATATCGAGCTCACCGTGAAAAATCTTTTTGAGACGTTTGAAGAGGACGGCCCCCTGCACAGCTTGCTCACTCTTGAAGCCATGAGAGATGTCATAGGCCACAAGGATCTTTTTCTGGGCATATCTTTTACCTTCTTCCTTAGCTCGCAGCTGCTCCTTCTGAATAACAACACCCGTGTACTTCTTCCCATCATCCGCTTCCTTAGCGACGCGTTGCAGCGTCACCTCGTAAAACAGAGAGTACTCCTTCTCGCCGTCCCAATACTGCAACTCAGCTTTCACCACCATATCCCCGGAATTTGCGCGCAAGCAATCCCCCAGCACGGCGTCATTCAACCTGCTCCCCGTCCAAAGCGCCTTTAAGAGGGCGAGTACTTCCACCACGGAGGTTTTTCCGGATCCGTTTTTCCCGTATATGCCCACAATGTCTGTTTTCCCCGCTGCAAACTGATTCAGCATGCACGGCATCTTTACAACGCCGTGCCCAATTGCCTTAAAATTCTCTATCTCTATACTGAGTATTCGAATCATCATTTGACTTTTCCCCCTAGCTTTGCCCACTTTTTACGACTTTTTCTATCTATTGTCAATAAAATTTCAATCATTTGGGATATTTTATTCTATTTTACTAAAAAAATAATAAAAGATGTAACCTCGGACATCAAGCCATAGACCAGGGCAACCGCATTAGAAAATGCGGTTGCCTATTTACGATTTACGAATTGGGAATTACGTTGACTCAGCACCGCCCCATCGGCGCTGAGCCCTGCGGGCAACGCTTACGCGTTGTCCAATCGCCCTGCCCGCCCGCTTCGCGTGCGCCCTACACGGGGCCGTCGGGCGCTTTGTACGATCTCAGGGAATTCGTGCGCGAAGCGCGTTCCAGCAAAGCAGTAGCGAAGCGGAATTTTCGAGGACGAGGGAGCGGTGATGAAAGGAATGAGTTGGGACAAAAATTGCGTCATAAAACATTCATGGAGAAATACTTCAATAGATGCGGCGAACGATGTGCTCTTCTTCCTCCCGCATTTAGCAGAATTTTTCCGAAGAAAAAAGCCGTGGTGAGGCGTTCGATGGCAGCGGAAAAATTACTTCACGATGACCCACGAACCCGTTTTTTTACTGCCATCTCGCGCGATGAGTTTCTCCTGCTGCATTTTTCTGAGATGGTAATCAGCTCGTGAAGGGGTGATGTGAAGCGCACTTGCAATCTGCTTGGTTGAGAACTGAGGATTCTTCCGGATGACCCGCACGATTTTTTCTTGGAGGAGGAGAGAATCTGAACGTCCGGAATTTGCGGGCGCGTGCAGCCTCGACGGCACAGCGTTGGATTTTCGTGGAAAGCAAACGCACAAGGAATCGCCGGAGAGTTGGTACGAGGGAGGCTTGATTCCCGCTTTTTGACAAGCGGCAAAAATGCGTTGCACCCCCGTGCCCCACTGCTCGACGATGTTCATCCGTCTGAACGCCGCAGCGAGAAGAGGGTTGCGGAGACGAGAGACTCCGTTGAGCATCTGTTGCTTCGTCAATCCACCGTAGAGAGCTCCGGGAGAGGAAATCTCAAGACGATTGTCGAAAACAGAAACTTGGATCATACCAGGGATCAGGTAATTGCGGTGGATGATGGCGTTAGCTATAGCCTCGCGCAAGGCCACAACGGGAAGCTCCTCCTTATCCTTGCGTCGCACACCTTCAATCGTGCTTCCGAGTCGCAGGTATTGACGCACAAAGCGCAGGCTCCCCTCTAATTGTTCATGAACAGGCCCATCAAACACTTTTCGGTCGATAAAGACACTACGATCTCTCCCTTCAAAACGAGCGCATTGGATACCGGAGAAAGGAAAGTTGCTGCCCACGAGCAAACGGAATGCCACAGTCGGCAAATACTTGTCATTCTTTTGTTCCAGCAGCTTCCAATTCACCAATTGCTTGACGGTGACGAGGCGGTCTTCCTCATTCAGATATTCATTGAAGGTAGAGCAAAGCACGCGAATTTCCTCTTGAGGGGCGGGCGCTACTCCCCTTTCCACGATGCTGTCGTACGTTCTGTGTTGCCCGTACAGTTGAAGCTCTATAATTTTCTCCGGCTCTGCCCTTCGGGTCGTAGCATCAACTCGGATGTAGGTTCCTTTTTCAACACCCTCTTTTCGCAGATAGTACGGACAATTGAAAGAAGCCGGAATATTCACGATGAAAATCGGTTTCCCCTCCACCTCTTCCCAATCGTAAGTCGGAAAGATCTGCGGCACACATCCATCCGAAATCATATTGGTGACCCGATCTTGAATGCGCCAACGATTCTCATCATCAACTCCCACGACCTGTCCGTCCTCATTGTTGACACCGAAGACGATCCTGCCTCCCATTCCATTGGCAAATGCCACAACCGTTTTCAAGAATTGCCGATCCGTCACAGGCAACTCTCGTTTGAATTCCTGTGTCAACCCTTCTCCTTTTTTGAGTTCTTCGTCCTCCATCTTTTCCGAATTTTATCATGTCTCAAACCCGTTGTCAAACGACAAAAACACGGAATAAAACACGGAATAAAACACGGAATAAAACACGGAATAAAACACGGAATAAAACACGGAATAAAA
>CANQAC010000080.1 GCA_947589345.1 uncultured Akkermansia sp. | reverse complement strand
AATCACAAAAATAGTCAAAAAGAATATATATCTTTACTGATTTGATGAATTTTGAAAATAGAATGTCCGGCGGGCAGAAAGTGCCAACCCACAGAGGGAAGTCCCCCGGGCAAACGCATTAGGAAATGCGTTTGCCTATTTACGATTTACGATTTACGATGTGGATGCTAGCGCGCTGCGTCCGTGACTCGTACCCTCTCACTCCTTCGCGCCGTGTTCCTGGAGGAGCTTGACATATTCCTCCCTCTTTTGGGCGTACTGCAGAGCGGTTTTGCCTTCCTTGTTCTTAATGTTCGGGTCAGCTCCGGCTTTGAGCAGATTCTTCAGAGTTCCGGCGAAGTCGGGGATAGGACCTCCGGCAATGTACATGAGCGCTGTATTGCCTTGATTGTCTTGAGCATTAATGCGCACCCCGTGGCGCATGAAAGTTTGGATATCTTCAAGCTGAAGCTCGCGGAAAAGAGGCGTTTGCCCCTTATTGTTGACGGCATGAGGATCCGCCCTGGCGCGGATGAGTTTCTCGATGTCTGCTCCCTCGGTGAGAAAGAGCAGGGTATTGCCGTCCTTATCCCTAGTTTTTGGGGCTGGAGAACTTGCTTATAAAGGCCCGTTTTGCGGCATCGTTGCTAGTTTCTTCGAGATCGGCAGATGAAACAGAGCTGGGGTTGGCCCCCGCCTTTTTTAAGAGCTCGATGATTTGGGCGTATTGTCCCTGGGTAAGGGCAAGACTGGAGTGGTGTCCGGTGCCGTGTTCGAGGAGATCTTTGTAAATGTTGGCCGGGATTTTGGCGCCATCATCCAGCATGATCTGCATGCAATCCGGATGGCAGATAGCGAGCTCGCCGCTGTAACGGACTCCTTTGTCGTGCAGGAGTTTAGCCACCTCGGCGTGATTCCCGGTAAGGGCATTTTTCAAGGCAGAGTTACCATTTTTGGTCACGGCATTGGGATCCACGCCGGCGTCGAGGAGCTTCTGCGCGATGCGGGGACCTAAGCAGCCGGCGCGCATGAGGGTGGTCGTACCATCATCGCGCATCGCCTTGGGATCCGCCCCGTGTTCCAGCAGCAGGAGGGCGACTTCTTCCCATCGGGCATCCGGCATGTCGGGATTCCCGCAATACAGTAAGATATTTGCCGGCACTTTGAATCCCGCTTGAAGGACGGCTTTGAGACCGGCAATGAATTCGTCTTGTTCTTTCTTACTACGAGGGGAGACAAAGCCGTTGTCAATTACCGCATCTTCGAGTTTTCGGCTCAACTCCCCGAGGTCGAGCTTGGCGCCGGCCTTGAGGAGAGCTTGTACGATGGCTCCCTCATTCGCCGTGTATCCTTCATCAGGTTTGTTGGCAAAGATGAGAGAAAGAGGCGTATCGTTATCTTTATTAAGCACATTGGCGTTAGCTCCTTTCTTAAGCAGAGCCTGAACGATGGCGAGATTACCGGTTGCTGAGGCATAATGGAGGAGGGAATCACCGTCGGGAAAAGTATAGTTGGGATCGAGTCCTGCATCCAGCATAGCTTGCACCACGTCCGGCTTGCCATAGAGTTCGCCAATGTAAGTCGTGTAGGCATCTGATGGACAAGCATACCCCATAAAAGGAAGAAGCATTCTTAAGGTTCCTTCATCCGTAGGCACAGGCGCGCCGGCATCCAGCAGGGCTTTCACTGCGGCGCCGTTGTAGTTGGTGGCAAGCACCTCTTTCAGGCAGGCTGCCCCATCGGGTACTTCACCGGCTGCTTTCAGCAGAGCCTGCACTGCGGCGGCAGATTGCGCGCGCCCATAGTACTTCGCTTCCTTGGCCAGACTTGGCTCTTGCTGCAGACAAGCCTCAATGCCGGGGACATCGTCCAGAAGCAAAGCAAAAATGAGCTTCTTGCGTGTATCATCGCACTCCTTGGACATGCCGCACGCCAGCAGAAGACGTAAATGAGGAGACGTCGCGGATTCCCAATTTATCATGTTAAAAGACGCCACCGGCATACCATGACGCAGTAGAAATGCCAGGTTTTCTTCAGGGTACCTACAATATATTTTCGGCTGGAGACGATCAGCATGCGCTCCTGCACGTAAAGGCATAGCTATCGCCGACATCCCGGTCTCTCCAGGATTTTCTAATGCTTCCTGGGCCTCCTCGGCTGATTTGAAGCGGTTTTTTTCTTCCTCGGGGAGAGGCAGCTTTTCCTCGCAGCATGCCTTGATGAGTTCTTTCAGGCTTACTTTCTCTTCTTTGACGAGATCCCCCGCCGTCTTTCCCTTCTTACTTTTGATGGTAGCATCCGCGCCCTTCGCCACGAGCCAGCATACAGCGAGGCGATTATCCTGCGCGGCGGCGTGCATGAGCGCAGTCTGTCCGTGCTTATCCACGGCGTTGATGTCACCGCCCTTTTCAATCGCCTTGAGCTTTTGGAGCAGGGCCGCTGCCTTCTTCTGCTCTTTGCTGAGCTTGGCGCCCTTCGCCAACTTCCCCGTACCCGCCGGGAAGAGCAGCTCCACCCCTTGTTGCGGGACAGCCGCCGCGTCTTTTTCCTGCCCTCTCACCATGCCCAGACCCATCAGCACGGCGGCGAGTAAACATGCGATAAAACGCTTACATGAAGCTAATAACAAAAATCGGGGGGGGTAGAAACGGCGGGAGACATGGAGATATGTCATAAGTCTGCAGGGAGTCTATCAGTTTTTTGCCCGAAAGACAAGCGATTTGAAGCGCAATAGCCTAAAAATCGTCCGTGCGGCGTTTGTCGAGGCGGAGAAATTTCCTGTTTTACCGGACTCGTTGCGACGGTGGAAGGAGGCCGCGCTCGCGCAAACTCGCCAGACGGCGGGCGACGGTTCGCTCGGAAACGTGCAATTTCTGCGCAAGTTGCGCAACGGTGAGGGCAGGAGTGGAGCGGAGCAAGGAAAGAATGCGTGATTCTTCCCGGGCATGGCGTTGTCGGGGAGAATTCGATGGGGCGGAGCGGCGGGTGCGGATATGGGAAACGAGTGCGGCGCGGATAGCGGTGAGCATGAATTCAATAAAAGGGGAGCAGTCTGCGAGTTTCGTGCTGGAGGAAATCGCGGCATAGTAGGCAGATTGCGAGCGATGCACGAGGTTTTCTACGGGGAGATAGGCAAACACGGGATGGGCTGCTGCCAGCAAGAGCGATTGCCAGAAGCGTCCCAGTCGTCCATTGCCATCGGCAAAGGGGTGAATGAATTCGAATTCATAGTGAAACACGCAGCTGCGAATCAGCCAGTGCGCATCCGTGCGTGAGAGCCAGCTGAAGAGGGCCTGAACGAGACCGGAGACTCGGTCCGCCGGCGGCGCCATGTGTACTACTTCGGCGCCGGAAAAGACGCCGACACCGCTGCGGCGAAATTGTCCGGGAAAGTCACAGAGACCGCGCATCATCACGCCGTGCGCACGGAGCAAGTCTTCCACGGAGAAAGGATTGAGCTTCGAAAAGAGCGCATACGCATCCAAGGCGTTCTTGACCGCCTGCACTTCGCATGCCGGGGCAAGGACATCGCGTCCGGACATGATGTGATTAACCTGATGCTCGGTCATGGCTATGCCTTCGATAGCCAGCGAGCTGCACACGCTGCGCACGGTGTTTTGCCGCCGGAGACGAAGCGATTCCCGCACGCGTAGCAGATTCTTGTGCTTCTCGAGCAGGCGCGTGATCTCCGCCACGTGCGCTAGCGAGGTCTCCGATATGGTGTAAGGGGGCACGTACATTTCTCTTGGTTTATTTTACCAAAAATATGCCGCGCATCAAGAGAAAATGAATGATTGATGTTCAAAAGTTTTTGACTATTTCAAGTCTGCCAAAAATACTGCCAAACTTACTGCCAAATTTTTGCGTTGGTAGATGGAGAAACCAGATCGATCAGGAACTTTTACGCATCGAGGCATAACAGGCTATTTTAGAAAAATCTCTCCGGAGAGATTTTTCTAAAATAGGAATCGACAAACAGGAAAGAAAAGGAGCCTGATTCAGCCAAATTGCCGAAAAATTCTTGTCCAAAATGCATAATAAAAATTGTCCAAAATAGATAAAAACGAATTAATAAAATATGTAAGATATTGAAAATGAATTGGTGGAGAAAATGAGGAAATGCTGCTCCCTCCTTCCCGATGGTCCTCCTCACTCCTTCACTCCGTGGGCTTCGAAAAACTTGCGAATTTTCTCCTTATCTGCCTGTGTCTTGGCTCTGGAATCCATCATTTGGCAGAGTGTTTCACCACGCTTATTTTTGATGTCGGTCTTGGCGCCGGCATCGAGAAGGGCGCCAAGCGAATTATAATCGATTGTGGCGCGAAATCTTCTAACGGCTTTCATGGCGGGAGTATCGCCATATTTGTCCTGTGCATTGAGGTTAGCGCCGTTTTGCACTAATAGTTTCACAGCGGCGGCGCTTTGTGCCAAATGCAGAGGCGTAATCTCATCATCGCTGAGGGCATTCACATCCGCTTTGGCGTGGATGAGGCATTCTATAATTTCTTCCTTATCATCCATGCACGCGGTGTGCAGGGGAGTAGATGAGAAGCGCGTGCGCGCAGTAATGTCTGCGCCGGCATCGATAAGGGCTTGAGCGAGGGCTCTGTCAGTCACGAGATGGAGGGGAGTTTCGCCATTTTTGTCGCGGGCATTCACATCGGCGCCATCTCGGACCATTGCGCGGACAAGTTCGGGATCCACGGGCGGCCAGCCGCGGCAAAGGCGGTGCAGGGGCGTCAAGCCGTTTTCATCCGTGATATCGATACGGGTGTTGTACTTGCGGAGTACGGTGTACAGGCGGGCAGGGTCGTTCGACTCTTTCAATCGGAACATGGGGGAGTTTTGAGACGAGTTCGGGTTGGCGCCATGTTGAAGCAGGAACTCGGCTACCGCCGGGTGAAGAGCGATGTCGCTCTGCAGGTCGCTGGGCATTTCGACTCCCGCGTCAATAAGTTTTTTGAGGAGGTTGCTTACGGCACGATCTGACATATCAGAGGATAGTGTCAGATGGGAGAGGAAATCTTTGGGCGGCTTGCTATTTTTGAGGAGAAGCTGCATGGCGTCCTCGGCGGCTTTGAGATGAGCTTCCATAGGCAGGTCTTCACAGTTTGCCAGTGAGAAGAGGGAAGCTCCCAATCCGTACCACGTGCCCTTTTCGCCTTCGATGATTTTGGCTCCGGCATTGAGAAGCACCTCCAGCATGTGCGGCATTTTCAGGAAGCTATCTTGTCGCTCTCTCCAGTCGGACGACTTCTTAAAACCTCCGTAATTCATTTGAGGTTGAGAGCGAATAGGTGACGTATATGTTACGCGTGCGTTCAGCTCGTTGAGGATGTTCTCCGTTAACTCTGCGCCGTGGGCTATCAGGCATTCAGCTGCTTCCCAGTGACGCTTCTCGAGAGCACTTCCTAAAGCTGTTTTGCCCCACTTGGATTTCACATTTGGGGATTGCCCCGCAGCTATCAAAACCTCTACTGTAGCGGCATCGCGGGCTAGTCCGATTTCCGGCTCCCAATCGTCATCCGGAGCCGCCCCGGCATCGATAAGAACCTTGATGACCGGAGCCGGAGTGCCGCAGAGGACGGCGCAGAGCCGTGTTTTGCATACGCC
>CANQAC010000079.1 GCA_947589345.1 uncultured Akkermansia sp. | reverse complement strand
CCCGGTGAAGGTCTGGCTGCTGTCGCCGATCACCGTGATGGTGCCGCTGCCCTCCAGCTCACCTCCGAAAACGCCCGTCTTCCCGCCCTGCAGCGTCAGACTACCCTCCATCGTCAGCGTGCCTTTCTTGCCGTCCAAGGCGCCCAGAATCGCATCGCCTGCCGTCGTCAGACCGGCTTTACTCTTGTTAAACTCCACCGTCAGCGAACTGATCAGGTTCGCCGCGCTCGCGTCCAGCGTACCATCCAACACCAGAGTCCCATCTCCGGACAGCCTTCCTCCCGTCAGCGTGCTTTCCCCCGTCAGCGTCGTCTTCCCTTCTATCCGCAACTCGGCGTCGGCCTGTACATCGATCTTGTCGATGCTGCTGTCCTTGCCATTCAGGACGAGTATACCCTCCTCGACTTCCACCTTGCCTTGCGAGACCACATCGCCGTTGACCTCGAGCGTAGACTCCCCGGTCTTGTGAATCTCCACACCGTCCCCCGCTTTGATGTTTCCATTCATGATGGTGTTCGGGGTGATGGAGCTATCCCCGGTATACGCTTTGTTGCTCAACTCCACGATGAGCGGATCCGAGCCGGAGCTGGTCTTATTCAGCGAAAGAGTCTTTTCTTTATCTCCCTGCAGGTACGGCAGCGTCGTCTTATGGTCCGTGAGTTCGGAGGGATCCAGCTCGACGGACATATTCGCGTCCACAACCACACTCTTCCACGTCTTCTCCGTGTAGGGCTGATCCCAAGTCGGGGTCTCAATGTTCCCCTGCTTGGAGGCATACCATACGCCATCCGTGCTGCCCGTGAGCTTCAGGCGGAATCCTTCACCGGTCTGCTCCAGCGTGCACACCATGTCATGCAGTTGCGCCCCAAGTTTGATGTTTTTGGCATCGAGAAGGCTCCGCAAGACCTCTGCATCAACATCGCCATTGCTGATCCACAGCTCGTACGACCCACTCATCTCTTTCGCGACGGCTGACGCAATATCGATGGTCAAACCTCCGCTCCCTTCGCTCTTAAGACTCTCCTCAAAAGCTATGCTGCCGCTGCCGTCGTTGAATTGGAAAAAGTCAACGCCCGTACCTCCGGCCGTCGTCACGTTGTCGGCTCCCAGCACAATGCTGTCCCTCTCATGAAAGGTGAGCGTTGAACCCGTCTTAAGCCCCGTAATGGGTCCGTTGCAGGAAGTCCCATCTCCGCCGATCTTCTTGATCTGCGCCGCATCCAAGCCTCCCAAATCTGTGACTTCCGGGTTAACGCCAACTTGCAGGGTGATATCACCGGTCAACTTGCTGCCGTCCGTGATGATTCCGCCCTTCACCGTGACAGCATTGGCGAGCGCCCCCATCCAGACCGGGATGTCCAAAGTACCGCCGTCAAGAATAAACGTTGCAGTTCCAACGGCTCCGGTGGGTGAGAAGGTGCCGCCCTGCGCGATGGTAATGTCGCCGTTGTACCCTTCCCCTCCGGCCGAGGCGTACACCCGCGCCGTTCCACTCACCACCATGTCTCCATCACCGCTCATTTTCTGGATGGTTCCGGTGCCGGACGTGATATTCAGCGGCTCGTCGCCTACGTCGGTCGTCACGTTCAGATCTCTAATGTTATAGAACGTACCGGTAATGGTTCCTCCGGCCGTGGTCTTGAGTTTCTCGATGACGGTGCCTGTATTCGGATCTGTCCCCATCAGCGCAAGCGTTCCTCCCTCCAAAATCAGAGTTCCGTCAGAGGTAGCTGTCTCGTCGACAGGAACCGCAGTGCCGGCATCCAACTGAAGGGTGGCGCCCTTCTTCACGGTGAAAGTTGTGCCTTCAAACAAGAGAAGCATCGGTCCGTTCACCACCATCGTGCCGCCGCTATCTCCTATCCCTTCGAGAACGTACAAACGTGGTGGGGTTGGTGCCGCATAAGCTGGATCCCCTCCCATATACAGCTTATGGTTAGTGAAATCGAGCGTCTTTCCAGCGGCAATGCTAATAGAGGAACCCTGAACAAAAGTTACCTTCTCTCCATCGGGGTTATTTACACCATCGAAGGTCATGTTCCCACGCAAGGTCATCCTCACAACATACGGATCTTCCGCTTCGCTGGTGCGCCCACCAAACCAGATTGGTCGGTGACCGGCATTCGCATTGGCCGTGATAGTCAGGCTTGCGTCCTTTTCCACAATCAGCCCGCCGAGATAGAATCCTTCCCAGTCAAGCGTCAGGTTGACAGACTGCGTCACACGCATCGTCTGTCCGACTTCGCTCGGTGTAGACAACGAAAAGGCAACCAGCCAAAAAGCATTCTCGCCCCCGGTACCCTCTATCGTTCCGTTCCCCGCGTCCGTCACGGAGAAAGAAGTCCCCGCCGCCCCTGCAGGGTCGGTTTGCGGCAAATTTTCGGCATCGTACTCATACGTTGCTGCCGAGAGATTTTCTCCGGTCCCCTGCACGACCGTGAAGATGCGCCCGGAGTACTTCACCTTACCCAAACCTTCCTCGTTCACGGCACTCTTCCTCGTGGTAACCGTTGCTGCTCGCGCCTGCTGCGCCAACGATCCCGCCGCCACTGCGACAGCCGCGACGATCCCCGAAGCTGTGCCCACCGTCACCGGCGGAGCCGGTACCACTGCTGCTGCCATGCAGGCCATAAGCGCTTGGCGTAATCCGTGCGGAAGTCGTATTTTCATAGTTTTTCTTGTAAGGGTATCATTCAAAGCCGCTCGCCGCTGACGACAGCAAACGCCTATCTGTGATTATCTCTTTTCAAAAGAGAGGTACATGACATATCTTCTTTAATCTCTCATCATCAAGATATTAGTTTTTCTCATTTTGGAAGAATGGACGCCTCCTCCCGCATGATATTCAATGCGTCATCTTTTGCTATCTCATAAAATTTAACGGAAAAGCTCTTTTTTGCTTGCAAATCGCTTTTGAAAAGAGATAATCAAGAGTAGACCTTATCGGGCGCGAAGATGCGCCCAACGGGTTTGAATATAGTCCCACCAGATTACAGCGATGAAACTACATCTCCCTTCTTCTCTACGCAAGGCCATCCTCGCATGCATGACGGTTGCCGCGGCGCCCGCGCTACCGGGGTTGGCGACCACCGGCTCCCTTGCCGCCGGAGCAGCGGTTGTCATTTCCTTGTGGGCACAGCAGGCAAAAGCAGGAACGGCTACCGGGAGAACGAGTACCGTGAACGAGGAAGGTTTGGGTAAGGTGAAGTACTCCGGGCGCATCTTCACGGTCACGCCGGACGAGGGGGGAAATCTCTCGGAAGCAACGTATAGCTACGGTGTCTACAAGGAGAACGGCGAGGGCGCCAACCCGGGAGATAGTTTTACAGTAAAGGGTACAGACAACATAGCAGTAGGCAGCGGCTCAGGCCCCATAGCTTTCTGGCGTGCAGCCTTTTTCAGTGGCGACGATAACAGCGAATTCGGGCAAACGATGCGCGCGGCGCAATCTGCCGACCTGACGTTGGATTGGGCCCCTCTGTACCTCGGCGGACTGATTGTAGAGAAGGGAGCAAGCTTGAACATCACCACCGGAGGGAATGCTGTCCAGTTCGGCGGGCGCACCAGCGAGGCGGAAGATCCATATGTCGTGCAGATGACCCTGCGTGGGAGTACGACCTTTGGTGGCTCAGCCACCGGCAGGACGAATGTAACTTTTTGGCAGGGCGCATGCATTAGTATTGCCAGCGAGGCAACGCTCCATTTCTCCAACTGCAATGTGTACATGGGAAGCACCAACGCGCGTCAATTTGTTCTCCAAGGGATAGGAAATGGCGGCGGCACGATGGTGGTGGATGGTCCGTTGGCTCTTGAGAAGAATGACACAACTTTCACCGTGAAGAAGGGGGCTACCCTTCAGTTGGATGTCGGCACCATCCCGGGAAAGGATGCGATTGAATCAGGAACTCTGATTTTGGAGGGAGGAACGCTTGCGCTGATGGGGACAGATCCGAATAAAGGCACCGACATCTATAAACTCCAGATCACAGCCGGAGGAACCATTACCGGCACGACCTATCGCATCCATGATCTGACGATCGACAAAAACGACGCGCCGCTGAGTATCACGTCCGGCAACGGAACCATCTTGAGAATGAGTGGTGAAGGAAAAATGGAAGTGAAGGGAGCGGCTCAAGTGACGTATGACCCCGAGGATGACGTCAAAAAGGGTGACTTCAGCGGCAGCATTACCATCGCGCAGGGCGGCACCTTCTCACCCACCGAAACCGTTGGGGATGAGACAGGAGCTGCAAGTTTCGTTCTCGAAACCGGCGGCACCTTAGAGACGCGCT
Source organism: uncultured Akkermansia sp. (assembly GCA_947589345.1). Classification (GTDB taxonomy): domain Bacteria; phylum Verrucomicrobiota; class Verrucomicrobiia; order Verrucomicrobiales; family Akkermansiaceae; genus Akkermansia. The sequence goes on along the minus strand of CANQAC010000079.1, from coordinate 1,337 downwards.
GGATGTCTGACGGCAAAGAGCTCACCAACCCCGTCACAGTGAAGGGCGGAGCCATCACGGACGGCAGCAAGTTCCGCGAGCCGGGGGACGACCCTCTCGTCACCCTGCAAGTTGGCGTTAACCCGGAAGTCACAGATTTGGGAGGCTTGGATGCGGCGCACATCAAGGCGATTTCCTGCCAGGAGGGGCCCATTACAGGGCTTAAGACGGGTTCAACGCTCACCTTTCATGATGAAGACAGCATTGTGCTGGGAGCCGACAACGTGACGACGGCCGGAGGTACGGGCGTTGACTTTTTCCAATTCAACGACGGCAGCGGCAAAATATCTCTTGATGAGGTGAAGGATGGTTTTACCATCGATATTACGTCGACCGCCGCAAGAGAGATGAGTGGGTCGTACGAGCTGTGGATCAGCAATGGCGCCGTTGATGCAGAGGACTTGCTGGGCCTTCTCGATGCCCACAAAATCAAACTCGGGATGCAACTGTCAGGCATGGTATTCACGTTGGAGCAGACCGGTAAAAAATTTCACCTGACGCTCACAGGCAGCACGGATGGCGTATGGTACGCCTCCAAGCAGGGAAGCATTAAGAGCCCGACTTGGAATAATTCCTACACGGAGAAGACGTGGAACAGTGTGTTTGTGGACGCGGATATGTCCGTCGAACTGGATCCCTCCGAACTCACGGACAATAAGACAACGCTGCCGTACCTGCAGGGAGATAAGGGAAAGACTCTTTCGCTGAACAATACCGGTTCGGGCACGCTCACCGTGGAGTTGAGCAACGAAGCGAATACCGAGGGTAGCCCCGATGACCCGAACACCACCATGAATGGAAACATCAAGGTGGGGAGCGGCGTGGAGCTTCACAAGACCGGGGAGTCTACGCTCACGGTCAACGGCGATGTGGTCTCGCAAGGCAAGGTGGATGTCAAGGAGGGTGTACTCGTCCTGAATGGCAAGGACAGCAGCATCGGCGAGATCGATGTACAAGACGGCGCCGAGTTGTGGATAGAGGGGAAGACGACGCTGACGGGGGAAAGCAAGCTGACGGGAGGTACGCTGCACGGAAAGGGGACTCTGGTGTTGGATGGCACGCTGGACGCGAGCGCGGCGAACCTGACCAGTTCGCTGACGGTGGAGTTCAATAAGCTCAGTGCCGAGCTGACGACGAAGGGCGATGCGCTTCTGGGCGCCTTGGACGGCAAGGAAGGCACGCTGACGATGGAGGATAGTCTGACGCTGCAGGGCGGGAAGTCGGGCGTTTTCGGAGGTGAGCTGGAGGGCAGCGGCACCATCACGGTGATCGGCGACAGCAGCCAGACCTTCACCGGG
>CANQAC010000078.1 GCA_947589345.1 uncultured Akkermansia sp. | reverse complement strand
GAAATTGAGTTTGTGACGGTCCTTCTTGGCAATACAGCCTACAATCGAGGGGCTGATATTGACCAAACAATCAAAAAACTCCAAGAGAATCCCGAAGCAACGTCATGTATGACTGTATGGCAGGCTCAAGATGATCATCCTTATCGAGCTATGCAGGTCAACGAGCAGGGTTTCCTTGAAGGTTTCTTGGATCTGAAAGGAGCAGATACGAACCGCCAGAGTTATCCGGAGATCTATTTCTACGATCAAGGGCCATGGACGGTGCGGTATGAGGCAATGATGGCGTGTGAGCGGGGAAAAACAGGTCCCGCTTGCTGGTGGTGGATGGGAGACAAATGCTTACCAATCGTTCGTGAATGGGTAACCGGACGGGATGTCCATACTCAATTGGATGTCGAATTCACTCGCGGATGGCTTCGAAATAAACTGTGGAATAAAAATTAGCAGCTGGAAAGCGACAAATTTGTACTTTATCAAACATTTGGCTGTCAGCATGGTAAGCATTATTTCAACACGCAATATTCTATATTTTTACATCCTTAATGGAGGGATATCAAAAGGGAGTAAACATCGAATAGAGGATGTGAAAAAAATAAACCTTTCCAAATTGAGTATATACTAATCAATGATAAACGACTTATAATTTGAGGCATTGAGTATGAAAAACAAGCAGCTCTTAATCGCTATACTGATGACTCTTTTGGTCAATATCTTTTGTCTTCCTCTGTGGACAGAGTACGGTTATGTCGGGTTTGTTCGCACTCTTTTCAACAAAGATGCGCGGCTTGATTTGCTTTACTCCGGCAAGATTACCCGATCTGAGCCCTTCCGATATCAAGTAGCACCCAAACCTTTTTATGCCACGTGGGTGTATGGGGCTGGGGATAATGTTCACCGGGCCAATCTCAGTTTGAGGACGAGGGAAAAATGGCAGAAGCTTTCCCTACAACTTGAAGCGCAGCGTGATGGGAAAATCACCGTGTGTTTCAGAGGACCGGATGTGCAGGATGAATATGGTGCTTCTTACCCTGTCCTGACGGATTGGCGAAATGTCAAACTGAATGGTAAAACCATTTTGCCAAAACGCAAAGCTTTCTCTTTCAAAAAGAATTTCACGAAGCAACTTTCGATCAAAAAAGGTGATATCCTTCACATCGAAGCGGAGTTTCGTCGGCATCATTTTTCCATCCACGATTTTACGGGACTGAAATCCGGAAAGATCTGGTACATCATCACGGGGAATCTGTTGCTCTCCTCCCTGATTTACCTGCTATTGACTCACATCGCAAAACGTCATGGGTGCATTCGCCTCAGCAACATGCTGCTTCTGATCGCATTTTTCCTCTTTCTTTTTATTCCGGTGATCGGCATTTCAGATGCGGTGAAATCTGCGCGAGAACTGAGAATGCTCGCTGTGAAGCCAAAATTGAAAGATCTCTTCAAAGAAAAGTCTGACTACGGGAGACGTTATGAAAGTTGGTTCAATGATCATTTTTGTGGACGTACACCCCTGATGAAGTTACACGATTCTCTCCGGAACAAACTATCCCACGTTATCCGCACGAAAAGAGCCCTTTATTTTAAAGAAAACGGTTGGGAATTCCTTCTTCCCCTTGTCTCCAATTTGGATTGTCGGCCGTCTTTTCTCCAATCCATCGTACAAAACTTGGTTCAACTGAATGAGTTTTGTCGACAGAATCAGATCAAACTTTATGTTTTGGAGGTACCTAAAAAAGAGGTTGTTTACAAAGAGCTCATCAAAGAAAACTACGGATTTGACGAAAAAAAGTTAGATAAGGTATCCCAAGCGCAAGAATTCATCAGAAATGAAGTCCGGAAACACCATATTCCCTACATCTATCCCTACAAGGCGCTCTGCGCCGCAGCTAAGTCGGATTATGTATTTTTCAAGTGGACGCACCATTGGACAGATTGGGGAGCGTATGTCGGCTATTGTGAATTAATGAAAGAAATAGGCAAAGATTTCCCGGATATGCCCGTCGTTTCTCTTAATGACTTTCAAAAGTCCCAAAGTTGGGCAATTCGCGATCTTTGGGGGGACAGCTTAGATTGTAGAGGTACCTATCGACAGTTGCGCCTCCATTTCAATTATGAGGGAAGTTATGATTTTGCCAAATCAAATTTGTACCACTATTATAATAACAAATATGGCGGTGAAATGGTATTTAAAGTTGGGCGGTATATTAAAGATTTTACATATCCAAGAGGAAAACAAAGATCTATGCTTATAGGTACATCCCAAAACGAGATATTATGCCATTTTTTTCCATATTCGGCCGCTCAAACTAAATACATTCGACTCAATCATGGACAGGTAAAAACAGTTGATGAGTTCAAAATTTTGAAATATACAAGGAAAGATATTTCAACTTTTAAGCCGGATATCCTCATCCTCTCTATCCATACCGATGACCTGCCCCGTCTTCGTGACCTTTGCGCGACCAAGTAAATCCACACCGTGAATTTCTCTCGAATTCCCCTAAACATGGTAGTGTATCGCGCCGCCACTCATGCCACACACTTGCCGGACGCTCACGGTAGGAAACGGTTGAGGATTCCGCAAAAAGCCTGCCGATATTGTTCGGCTCATTCGGTGACTTCATTTGAGTCATTGCGACGAATGCACAATGACTGAAAATGATGAAATTAGCTTGACTAAATGCTTCTGTGCGGATACAATACCGGTACGGTGGTCAAACAACCCACTCTTCACAACCGTGGACGACGACATTATATGTACAGAAAAGATTATCGCCGATCGCAAAACTTTCTTCATTGACTTGAAGAGCAATGCGAGAGGCCGCGTGGTCAGGATTACTGAAAAGGTGAGTTCTAACCGCGATCGCATCATGGTGCCTGCTGAGATCCTGGATGATTTCATCTCGGCTCTGCAGGACATTCGCAAAGCCAATCAGGAAAACTGATTGATTGCGGCCCTTCGGGGTATGCGAAAGCGTTGTGCAGCGCACCGCGGGGGGGGGGTGTGTCCCCGTTTTCGAAGAGTTTTTCGGGCGCTGTCATGTGCGGCGTGAAAATGATATGTCGGTACAGACACAAATTGCGCTGGACAAAATGCGCTGGTAGGCGTTTAATAAGTGCCGCTCATTCATGAAGCGTGAAAGGCAATAGAAAACGACCATGAGAAGAATCAAAGTACTCGAGCTTGGATGGGAATTCCCGCCGCTGATCAACGGTGGGCTCGGGGTTGCTTGCATGGGAATATCGAAGGCCCTGTCAAAGAAAGTGGATTTGTCTGTCATCGTCCCGAAAGCTCAAGCGGATTACAAGTATGATGGGTTTGATTTAGTGGGCATCAACAACCTCAAGTACCGGCAGGTAGAAACGCTTGAAAGTGGGTACATGTACGAAAGTTTTGCCGCAGTGGGCAATGCCCCGGTGGACTTGCAACCTTACGCAAGTGAAGAGGGAACGCCCGGACAGATCGTACTTACTCGGGAAGGGAAGCTGCTATTTTCCAAAGTACACAAGACCGACTTGGAACTTTTTGCCGCGCATGAAGATCTCTACTCGGGAGATTTGGCGCGCAAGGTGATCGAGTTTTCCAAGATTTGCGCGGTGATGGCGCGTACGTACGACTTCGATCTTGTGCATGCACATGACTGGATGACCTATCTTGCAGGCGTCGAGGTCAAGAAAGCGACCGGTAAGCCGCTTGTCGTCCATTTGCACGCGTCGCAATTTGACCGCGCGGGAGCAGATGCACGGGGATGGATATACGACATCGAGAAATACGGCATGGAACAAGCGGATGCTGTGATACCCGTGTCGAAGTACACAGGCACTGTGGCGGCAGGACACTACGGAATCAGTCCGTCCAAGATATTTCCTGTACACAATGGAGCGGATCCCGTGCACGTATTTCACACCAAGAAAAAGTTCCCTGAGAAACTCGTTCTTTTCTTGGGGCGTCTGACAGCTCAGAAAGGACCGGAATTTTTCCTGCAGATTGCCGCCAAAGTGCTGGAGCAGACACAGGATGTACGATTCGTGATGGCCGGCACCGGCGAAAAGTTGCGCCAGCTTATCGAGACGGGCGCTTTCCACGGAGTGGGAGATCGTTTCCACTTTACCGGGTTCTTGGATAAGAAGAAGGTGAACGAGTTGCTCTCACTGACGGATGTGTACTGCATGCCATCGGTGTCGGAACCTTTTGGACTCTCGGCTCTCGAAGCGGCCCAATTTAACATCCCTGCGGTGATTTCAAAGCAGAGTGGCGTGGCAGAAGTCATGAAAGGAGCCCTCAAAGCTGATTTCTGGGACGTCAACATGATGGCCAAGCACATCGTGGATTTGGTGACAGACGAAAAATTGTACAAAAAGGTAGCCGAGCAAAGCGCGCAGGACATTAAGAATTCCAACTGGGATACGGCTGCGGACAAGATGATACGCGTGTACCACCACGTCCTGGGCTGGTGACGACAATTCTCATGCGAAAAAGGCCATGAACATCTCGCTCACATTTCATGCGCACCAGCCAAATCGGCTTATCGCTTACGATTTTTTTAAAATTGGTGAGCATGCGTTTTATGAGGATGATAACCTGAATGCCCAGGTGCTCAGCCAGGTGGCTGAGCGCTGCTACCTGCCGGCCAACCGGCTCATGAAACAGCTCGTTGAACTCTCAGATGGCAGGTTTCGCTTCGCTCTCGCTCTTTCGGGCGTTATTTTGGAGCAGGCTCAGCACCATCGCCCGGATCTCATTACCTCTTTTCGCGAGTTAGCAGACACAGGATGCGTCGAGTTTTTAGCGATGCCCTACTACGCCTCTCTGGCCTCCCTTTATTCCCCCGAGGAGTTTGCGGAGCAGGTTTCTGAGCACGTGTCGCTCATTGAAGAGCTCTTCAATGTGCGTCCCACTGTACTATGGAACACCGGTATGCTCTATTCCAACGCCATAGCGGCGCAGGCGTACGACATGGGGATGGAAGGCATTATGGCAGACGGCAATCGACAAATGATCAGCAATCTGCATACGAACGATCTGCAGTGCGCGCCACTCATCGCCGCCACGAAAACAATCGTTCGTAACCGGCATCTCTCAAATGACCTTGCCATTAACCGCGTCGATCCTGCGTGGTCAGAGTACCCTCTATCCCCTTACACCTTTGCAAGCTGGCTTCACCAGCAGCAAGGACAAGTCGTGAGCATCTCCATGGATTATGAAACTCTCGGCGAGCGTCAATCGGATTCTACCGGCGTATTTGAATTTTGGCGCACCCTCATACCGGCAATCCTGTTCAATGAGGACTATTTTGTGACGCCGGGTGAAGCGGTACGCAGCTTCTACTCAACCGGCACCATTGACTGCCCTCACCCCATCAGCTGCTCCACTTTCGGTACAACCTCCCAATGGAATGCTAATGTGATGCAGCAGGAGGCCATCAAGAAAATTTACGATCTGGAGGAACAGGTGAAGGCGAGTCGAGACCGCGACATGATACACGTGTGGCGCAAATTGCAGAGTGCCGACCACTTCCACTACATGGAAAAAAGTAATGGGTTCACACCCTATCCATCTCCTTACGACGCTTATATATACTACATGAACGCCCTCGCGGATCTACAGGTACGCGTCAAGCAGGAGGCTGACATGATCCGTGCCATGGAGTCAAAAAACCTCGCATGAGCCCCTCCTCCCCGCAGAACCCGGTTGACGCAGCGAATTTAACCTCCGGCGATGCGCCGAAAAGACATTTCGGTCTGTGCTCTGCACTTGCAACAGTGGACCTCGCCGCGCTCCTCAACACACTGGTAACCACCATGGGCATAGGGGGCTGCATTTTCTTTCCGTTTTACGCCGTGCCGCCATTTCTGGCTCTGCTCCTCTCCCTGTCCGCAAAGGTCTCTTT
>CANQAC010000077.1 GCA_947589345.1 uncultured Akkermansia sp. | reverse complement strand
AGATCGGCGCGGGATTTTTTGAGCGCATCCATCCTGGGTAGCTTGGCCCCGTTCAGAATTTCATTGATCGTTCTCCGCGCCGCCCGGTAGGTGTCAAGCTCCTGCTCATGGGCGGCCAGATATTTTTTGGAATACTTGGCGGCCTTGTAGCCGTCGAACACGGGCCGGGTCTTGGCGTAGTCCACCACGGCTCCCATCAGCGCGGAGGTCTTTTCAAGCTGTTCCTCCACGGCCCGGAGCTCCCCGGCCAGCGTGTGGGCCCGGTCAACCGCCGCCTCCGTCCTGGCCGCCAGAGCGTCATAGTCGGTCAAGCCGTTCTCCTGGAGAAATTGGAGGGCGGCGGCCATCTGTTTCAGATTGTAGACCTTGGCCCACCGCTCATAGCCGGGGCCCTTGCCCTGGGCCATGCGCCGCTGGATGTCGATAATCAGATTGACCTTTTGCCTGGGTGCGGGGACACCGCCATTGGGCGCGGGCCGGGCCGGAGCCCTGCCACTGATGACGGCCTCCACGTCCTCCGGGCCGTAGCCGTCCCCCAGCGTGGAGCTCCGCCAGCGGGCGGCCCGCTCCTGGCCTGGGACACGGAAAGAGATCACGCCGCCCCGTCCGTGCAACACTTGAACGCCAGCGGGCTCCAGCAGGGAGAGAAAAGCCGGTAGGTCTGCCGGACGCTGGGCCAGCGCCGTGTCGATGGCGGCGCGTATCTGATCCTTATAGGACGGCCTGCGGGCATCGCCCAGCCATTGACCGTAATGCAGAAACTTTCCCTTGCTGTGCAGCTTGGGATCGCGGATCACAGACAGGTCATGCTCCAGACACACCCGGTCAGAGAGCCGCCGGAGGGCAAAGCTGGAACCGAGGAAGTTGCGATATTTCCGGGTACAGTCCAGCGATGTGGAATTGTAGTAAATATGGACGTGTGGATGTGGCCGGTCAACATGGGCAACCACGAAAAAGGCGTGTTTCCCCTTTGTCCAGCGCATAGCCGTTTCGTAGCCGACGGCCAGCGCCTCCTCCGGGGACAGCTCGCCGGGCGGGAAGGACTGCCGGATTTGATAACACAGCACATCGGCGTCCCGTTTCTGCTCCCGGCCTGTTATCGCCTGATACTTGGCCTTGCTCAAAAGAAATTCCGCGTCGGCGGTCATAGGGTCGCACTCATAGGCGCGGATCAGAGCGCCGTCCAGGGTTTTCTCCGGGTTCTTCCCATAGTCGAAACGGTCAGAGAGGGATTGCAGGATCGTCCTGCCGGAGCTGATATGATGGGCTTTTAGAAATGTGGTCGCCGTCAGTATTCCTCCTTATATAATTTACACAAACTTTTGACAATAAATAATATAAGCGCAGGGTCACTCAAAAGGCCCTGCGCTTATACTAATTTGGATTTGAAATATAGCCAATAGTGTATTCAACTATGTCACGATAATGGATAAAAAATGTACTTGTTGTATTAGGTACTGTGGAATTTAAGAAAGTTGATGTAGTTATATTCGGCGGGATTACCCCAAGTTTTGACCGAACAAGTCCTTGAAAAGCTCGGCTACTTTCGACAGATATGTGAGAAATGGCATTTCGTATTTTTTTCATTTCTTCAAAATCTGCAGAGATGGAATTAAGATATGAATATGTTCCCCCGCCATCAAAGAAATTATTTGCCAGTCTGACGATAGTATCCCTATTTGTAAAGTCTGTGAAACGATTTATTCCCTTTAGCATATCCCGTGCTTGAGTTTCATTTTGTGGCGAAACAAATTTTGCAAAACTATTGCCGTTTATGCCGGGTTCTCCCATCATATAACAGATAAACGACTCCTCAAGAAAATGTTCCAACGCCATGAAAAGTGAAAGAAATGCCCCATCTATAACACAGGAATGTATTGTAGAAGAATATACCGTTCCGTTACTTGTGATCTGGCTATTGAAGAATTCATTTGTATCCAAAATAAGGCAGGATGCATTTGAACATTCCTGCGTTGCAGTATTATACACATCTTGTAATGTCATTACTTTATATCCAAACAACGATTGATAGTTCTCATTACAAAGTTACATCTAGTAACTTTATTTATCTTGTGTCCTGTGGATTTTTTACAAGATATAATGAACTTTTGTTCATCTTCTGTTATATCAGACTTCTTATTTAAAGTATCTTCAATTTCAGTCAATGCAAATCTCAATTTAGCATAGTCAGCTTTTTCCAAAGGGCGCCGAGGGTGAAGGAAATCTTTTACCCCATAATTAAGATGGTATATTGCAGTAAACAGGCTATAAAACAGCGGAGATGAACAATAACTAGTGTGAGAAAGGTTCCCATCATACAAATTTGCAATAAAATCCATAGTTTCTTCAAAGCGATGGATTAACTCTGCGCGTTCATCAAATACCTCGTCATATTTCGCATAATACTTATCAATCCCCCTAATATCCTGGATGCCATCAAGCATAACTACTAATAATTCAGATACAAACTCTACCTCCTTCATTCGCATAATATTTGCATTGGAAAAGAGTTTGTTTACTTCCCAATATTTTGTAAAATTGAAACCAAGGGAATATACTGTTTGCTTGAAATATCCAAAATACTTGGCATTTATTAGTTCTTGGGTATTGAGTTTTACGCCATACGAATTTAAGCGTGCGAAAATATCCAAAACATCTTTGTCATCCAAATCAACTAGGACATTTACAGATAATTCATAACTTAGAAAATCAGATTGAACATCAGGCGGTAATTCAGAAAAGTAGCATCCCCCATATTTTTCGTTTTGAGCCTTTCTCAATTGAAAACCATTATCAACAAAATCAAAAATCGCTCTTAAACGCTGTTGACCATCAACAACTTCTCTAATTGTTTTTTTGCTTTGGGGATCTGTATTTTGCCGTAAGAAAAAAATCGGAAGTGGCAACCCTAGAAGTATTGTATTAATCAGATATGATTTTGATTGAGGAGTCCAAACAGCGCGACGTTGAAATTTGGGGTTCAGAATAAGCTGGGAGGGTGTTTGATTATACCAATCATAGAGATCGGATATTGAAAAGGCCCTCGGTTTAAATGTCCTCATAATAACTTGCTCCCGTATTGTAGATTTACTCTGATTATACATCATTTTGCTCACCTCGACAATAGCTAAAATCAGTTTTCCCTCTTAGTTTATATTCATTCCCATCACAATAATTCCCCGCTACGGGACACATTGTCCCATAGTAAAAATACGGGGAGCGGCCTTGTGGCCGCTCCCCATCGCGCTACATTTTTACGATCTCCGTCAACTGTTTCAGCAGGTCGGACAGCGGCCCCCACAGGTCGGTGTAGTCCCTCTGCAAAGTCCTGATGTCCTCCGGGTAGATGCCGCCGTAGGTGTTGGCATGGACCGCCACCTGATTGAGATTGTTGGAGCACCGCCGTTGGAGGGACACCAGCTCCTTCACCGGGGACAGGTCAACGTGGAGTACATAGCCGTTAAGTGCCATCTTACGCATATAGGCCGCCATGTTGCGGATGCCCGCCTCGGCCATGCGCTCCTTGATGGCCTCCAGTTCGTCAGGCCGTACCCACACACAGATAGAGGTATTGCGTATCCGTTTACCGCTCAACGCTCCTCACGCTCCGGCTTTTTCTCTAGGGCTGTACGGTTCTCCTGGTCGGCCTGCTTCCGCCGCCTCCTTCCGGATTAAATGTTCCATAGCCACCTATTGAATATAGAAAACTCTCATGCTATAATTTGATTGATAACTTTGGAGGTGATTTTATGGCAAAAACTCGGGTTTTGGTTATAGGTGTAAGTACTTATTTCCTTGCAGGCGCAACAAATTTGCCATTTTGCAAAAATGATATTTTATTGATGAAAGATGCTTTTATTCAAGGCTTGAGAATTGCGCCAGAGGATATTATCGTCTGTGGCTTAACAGATACGGTTGAAATTACCGAGTTTCGGGGCGTATTACAATATTTCGCAAGCATAGCCCAGGAAGATGATACGCTACTCTTTTATTTTTCTGGGCACGGTACAACTACTGTTGATGGGCATTTCCTTGTATTAAGCGATTGCCTTATTAGTACACAAGATATTATTTCGTATTTAGACAAGATTTCGGCAAAAAGCAAAGTAATTTTTCTTGACTGTTGCAATGCCGGAAATTTTAATGTCAATGGCTCTGCGGTTTTTGACCTTGATGCAACAGCTGATTTTTTTGCAGGAAAGGGCTACGCCGTATTTGCTTCTTGTAGTGCAAATCAAGTTTCCTATTCTCATCCTAATAAGCCCGTTAGTTTGTTTACTAGTTTTTTGTATAGTGCTCTAACCAGCAAATTTACTATCCGAGAAGGCAAAAAGTCTTTATATGACATACACAAACTGCTTTTTTTATTGATAGAAACATGGAATAAAAATAATCCTTCATGCACACAAAATCCTGTATACAGAGCGAACATAGGTGGAACAATTTTCTTTACTGTACAGGATTATACTCCTTATGTTTCAGAACGCTTTTTTTGCGAGAAAGAAAACTACATAATATATGCTGTTGAGCCAATGCACAGTAGAATTGCGAAGAGATACTGTGTCAAGGTAATTCTTAAAACTCCAATGTCTTTGCCCGAAATATCATTGGTAAATCAGGAAATTGTTGAGTTGGTACGCAACTTAAACATTTTCAGTAATGCAATGGAAGAAAAGAAATGGAAGCACCAGCCAGCAAATCTTATTTTCTGCTATTATGGACTTGATGATACAGATATCATAGGCGGGAATTATATTTGCCATACAACATGGGCAGATGATACCCAAGATAAAAGTTGGTGGTACCGAACGAAAAAGAATTGTGAGATTATAAATGGAATCCACTTTAATATCCACTCTTACTATCAATTACTAAAAACATTTACGGAAGAGCATACTGGATCAAAAGAAGAATTAATTGCTAATACTAAGTCCATTATATCCCAAATGGTAACTTTGGCCGAACAGGTAATATCACGGTATAACGAGTTATTAAACGGCACAAAAAACGAGCATGAATTCATAAGAGATATGGCCAGTATTTCCCCCAAAATAAACAGACTGTACTTCGAGGAAAGCAACTTGGACATTCCTCCCAAGGATTTAACGGAGTGGTGTGGACTTTGTTCAAATTTATGTGCAAGCATCCACGATTTGACATTGTTCTATGAAAAACAATATTATTTGGATCGCACACCTGAAAATCGAAGAGCTTGCATGGATATTTCAATAAAGCGGTACTATACCTGCCTTGAAGAGCTGAAACATATTGACACGACAATACTATAGAGAGAAAGGGAGTAATACCCCCTTTCTCTATTTTCCTACCACTTTTGATAACTTGATAATAAGGTCGGACAGCGGCCCCCACAGGTCGGCGTAGTCCCTCTGCAAAGTCCTGATGTCCTCCGGGTAGACGCCTCCGTAGGTATTGGCGTGGATCACCACCTGATTGAGATTGTTGGAGCACCGCCGCTGGAGGGACACCAGCTCCTTCACCGGGGACAGGTCAACGTGGAGTACATAGCCGTTGAGGGCCATTTTTCGCATATAGGCCGCCATATTGCGGATGCCCGCCTCGGCCATGCGCTCCTTGATGGCCTCCAGCTCGTCAGGCCGTACCCACACGCAGATAGAGGTATTGCGTATCCGTTTATCGCTCAACGCTCCTCACGCTCCGGCTTTTTCTCCGGGGCCATGCGGTTCTCCCGCTGGGCCTGCTCCGCCGCCTCCTTCATCTGCTGGGCTATGGGGCGCTTGGGCGTGTCCTCCCGCCACAAGTCCGCAACCGTCGGCGCGGGCCGCAGCTCATAGTCCGCCGCCTCCTTCCGGGTCAGGGGCTTGGGTAGCCCCAGGCCAGGAACGCGCCGCCCTCCACGGGGACGCGCCGATCAAAATTCACGATCTCGTCCGGCTGATTGTC
>CANQAC010000076.1 GCA_947589345.1 uncultured Akkermansia sp. | reverse complement strand
TTTCTGAGGAAACAAATCAACCTTCCTTTTTTTGTCTTCTCTTACCCTCCCTCATTATTTTCTTGGGACGGATGTGCCTGTGGAGAAAACATGCAAACATTTGCTTGACGCGCGCGCGGAAAGAGCGTAACATGGCGGTACGATGGTCAGGTGTAAGATAACATATCGGGGGTCGCTGCACTGCGAACTTGAGCATGAGAACTCAGGAGCTCAGGTCAGTACTGATGCTCCAACCGACAATCATGGCAAAGGGGAGTCGTTTTCTCCGACGGATTTAATGTGTTCAGCGACAGCAGCCTGCATGACAACCATCATGGGTATTTATGCAGAGGAACATGGGGTAGATATTCGGGGGCTCTGGATGGATGTGACGAAAGAAATGGAAACAAATCCCCGACGAATAGCTCGCATCATGGTGGAATTGCATGTACCCCTGCCCGCTGATTCTCCCCATTGCAACGCGTTGAAAGAATGCGCCATGGGAAGTCCTGCCATGCGAAGCTTGCACCCGGACATTGAGGTTCCGTTGATCTGGCATTGGGAAGGATAACTGAGATGAACCGACGACTGTACATATATGCGGGCGTGCCACTATTTGTCCTGCTTAGTTGCGGGTCGGTACTCGAATCAATCTTTGGGAGTTCTGTACTCGTTGTATCCAGCATGCTCCTTGTTGTGGCATGGGGCTTGGTGTGGATGCGCCTCTACCACCGTCAGTCCCACCCGGAAGTAGCCGTTCTCATGATCCTGCCGTTTGCCGCGTACTACGTCGTCCACCAGACAGGCTCTCCGGTGTTTTCGACATATCCCTCATGGGCAAATTTGTACGCGCTTTCCTGGATCGCTTTTATGGCTGTCGGGATATACTCCATGCTTCCGGATCGGAGCAGCGATGGGAGCATGCCAAATTGGCGGCGTGATCCGGTTTTTCTGCTCATGGTACCGCTCATCATCATTTTTTCTGTAAGTTGTTTTGTTAACTATTATTCTGCTCTCACGGCAGGTTGACCTCTTCTAACCCTATTTTATCTACCCAATATGCGTTTATCTATACTTGTCATGCTCTCACTCGGTCTCTGGAGCCTTTCGTGGGTTCACGCCGATTCCATCACTCGAGCCGGTGTTCGTATACACCGCATCCACCAAGCTTTACCGCTCCCACAAACTGCGGTGAAAAATGGGAACTCAACAAAATCGGCCGCAGCAACTCATGCCCCCTCTGCCAAACCTCTTCCCTTGGCTCCGGTTCGGCAGGCGCCTGCCCCGGCAACTGTGCAACCAACGCCGCCGCCCGTGCAAGTAGCGGCACCTGTCGCGAGTACTCCGCCCCCATCTCCTGCCCATCAGCCGCTTTCAACGCGCCCCATCTCGAGGTACTCGGCACCTGCCCCGGCGCCTGTTAGTCGGACAGTAGCACCGGTGCCTGAATCTGCGCATGCAAAGGTGATAACAAAGCCTGTTGCTCCACCTCCAGCACCCAAACCCGTTGCTCCGCCTCCGGCCCCCAAACCTGTTGCAACACCTCCAGCACCCAAACCTGTTGCTCCGCCTCCGGCCCCTCAAAAAAAACGGCGCCGCCTGCCCATAGCTCCGGTGGCAGATGGCAGTACGGCACTCCCCCCTGTCCCCGGCTACCTTATTGCCACCCCTGCTCAGCAATAAAGTTTCCTTCTTTCTGATTCGTCGAATGTCCGCCAAAGAACGACTGGATGTTCTTTTGCATCGCGCTGGGCTTGTTCTTTCTCGGGAACAGGCCCAGCGTCTCATTTTGGCGGGGGAAGTTTCAGTGGATGGTCGTGTGGTCACCAAACCTGGAACCAAGGTGGATGCCACCCTGCCCCTCGCTGTTAGGACCCCACCCAAATACGTGAGCCGCGGTGGGTTTAAGCTGGAAGGAGCTTTGTCTGCTTTCCCGGTATCGCCGTTGGGTAAGGTATGTTTGGATATAGGCTCATCCACCGGCGGGTTTACGGATTGCCTGCTGCAGAATGGCGCCCTGCGCGTGCATGCAATCGATGTTGGAACTAACCAACTTGTCTGGAAATTGCGCAATGACCCGCGAGTCATCGTACGGGAGCAATTCAACGCCCGTTACCTCACACCGAACGACCTTGGTGAAAAAGTTCAGCTCGTTGTGAGTGATGTGTCTTTCATTTCTCTCACTAAAATTCTGCCTGCTGCGTACGCGTGTCTTGAGCCGGATGGTGATATGCTCGTGCTCGTGAAGCCTCAGTTTGAACTCCAGCCACAGGACATTGGCCCCGGCGGCATCGTTCGCGACTCTGTCCTGCACGAGCGAGCTGTCCAGAAGATCCACGACTTCGTCACCGGGCAACTCCACCGCTCATGGATGGGTGTTGTCCCTTCTCCCATCACTGGCATGGAGGGCAACAAAGAGTTTCTCGCATGGCTCCGCTAGCATAAAATCTTCCTCTAAGTTCTGCTTGCGCCTGGGGGCATGCCGTGATAAAATCCGCGCGATATGTTTTACATTACCACAGCCATCGACTACACAAACGGCGCTCCTCATATCGGGCATGCGTACGAGAAAGTGCTCGCAGACGTGTTAGCTCGCTGGCATCGCATGTGCGGAGAAGAGACCTATTTTCTGGCTGGCGTGGATCAACACGGGCAGAAGGTGCAGCAAAAAGCTGAGGAGGCGGCTATTGAACCGATCGAGTATGCGCAGCAGGTCACGCAAAAATTCATCACATTGTGGAAACGCTTGGGTATTTCGTACGATGGTTGGGCTGCTACCTCCGACCCGCGCCATGAGAAATGCGTGCAGCAAATTCTCATCAACCTGCGTGACAAAGGCTGCCTTTACAAAAAAAGCTACAAGGGTTTTTACTCTGTCCGTCAAGAGCAGTTTCTCACCGATAAGGAACGTGATGAAAACGGCAACTTTGGTCCGGAGTGGGGCGAGGTGATTGAACTGGAAGAAGAAAATTGGTACTTCAACCTCACGGCGCACATCCTTTGGTTGCGTGAGTTTGTGACTACGCACCCGCAGGTCGTTACCCCCGAGTTCCGCCGGCAAGACTTGCTTATGGCCATCGACCGATCAACGAATGACCTGTGCATCTCGCGCCCCAGGAATCGACTTTCGTGGGGCATTCCCCTGCCCTTTGATCCGGACTTTGTAACTTACGTGTGGTTTGATGCGCTCATCAACTACATTTCCTTCGCCGGTTACCTGAGCGAGGGAGACGTAACCCTGCCCGACTTCCTCAAACTTTGGCCAGCGGCATGCGAGGTCATCGGTAAGGATATTTTGGTGCCAGCGCATGGAATCTACTGGCTCTGCATGCTGCATGCCATGGGGTTCTCGGATGACCAGATGCCGCAGTTGCTTGTACACGGTTGGCTCAACATCAAAGGTGAAAAAATGAGTAAATCCCTCGGTAACATCGTGGATCCCAACGACCTGTGCGATCTCTTCGGCACCGAGGCTCTGCGCTATTATCTGGCGCGCGATACAAAAACCGGCTACGACAGTGATTACGACCCCGAGCGTCTGCGCATGATCTATAACTCCGAACTGGCTAACGACCTCGGTAATCTTGCCAATCGCTCGCTCAACATGTGTGTGCGCTATTGCGACGCCACGCTGCACAAACCCACCGGCGATGATGAACTTTCTGCCGCTCTGCGTCAGAGTTTGGATGAAGCGGAAAAAACGTTCGCCAGACACATGGATGCCTACAACACGGCTGATGCTCTTGGTGCGCTCAATGCCCACGTTTCCCTTTGTAATGGATACATTGAGCAAAAACAACCTTGGGCGCTCGCAAAAGATCCGCAGAAAACGGAGGAGCTGCAGCGCGTGCTTTACCACCTGTTGGAGTGCGTTGCTCACGTGGGGTTTTTGCTGGGTTGTGTGCTGCCGGAAGCTTCGGCACGGTTGCTTGCCCAGCTGCAGGTGGACGTCACTGGACTCACGCCCCGGTCACTCGCATGGGGCATCATGGAGGAAGGTCATCAGGTTCAGGTGCCAACCCCCGTGTTTCCGCGCATTCTCACCCCCGAGGAAAAAGAAAAATTGGCTGCCAAGGCTGCAAAAAAATAACGCATAATTTTCACAAACAATCTACCCACAACAATCATGAAAGTACTCATCACAGGCGGCGCCGGCTTCATCGGCTCTCACATCGCTGAACATTACCAAGACAAGGCGGAGGAGATTCGCGTCCTCGACAACCTCCGTACCGGCTATAAGAAGAATCTTGACGGTCTGCGCGTCACCTTTATTGAGGGTAGCATCACTGACCGTGAACTTGTGCGTAAGGCTGTTCAGGGCGTGGATTACATCTTCCACATGGCGGCTCTCGTTTCCGTACCGGAGAGCATGAGTAAGATTCGCGAGACGATTGACCTGAACGTGAACGGTCTGCTCACTGTGCTGGAGGAGGCCTCTGCCGCCGGGGTAAAGAAAGTGGTTCTTGCTTCCTCGGCCGCCATTTATGGGGACAATCCCATTGTGCCGAAGGTTGAGACTATGTACCCGGAGCCGAAGAGTCCGTACGGCATCACGAAGTTGGATGGTGAATACTACATGGAGATGTTCCGCACCACGGGCAAAATCAACACGGGGTGCTGCCGTTTCTTCAACGTATTCGGTCCACGCCAGGATCCAAAGGGCGCCTACGCTGCAGCTGTTCCCATTTTCATGGAGCGGGCCCTCAAGGGCGAGGATATCACCATATTCGGCGACGGGGAGCAGACGCGTGACTTCATCTACGTGAAGGATATTGTGGGAGCGCTCACGTACGTCGCCGAGCATCCTGAGGTCACAGGCGTCAATAACGCGGGGTACGGCGGACAAATTACCATCAACAAGCTTGCGGAGATTATTGTGGCCTCTGCTGGTTCGAAGAGCAAGATTGTGCATCTTCCGGAGCGCGCCGGGGACGTGAAACATTCCCGCGCCTGCGCAGACAAACTGCTCGCAGCGGGCTGGAAACCGCAGTACACGCTGGAAGAAGGCCTCAAGATTACCCTGGAGTATTTCCGCTCCGTTACTCGATAATTCCCCTGCTATGTGCAGCTACGCGGGCGAGGATTCGACACCCCTTCGGGCGGCAGCCCTCGCCCGCCTTGCTTCCCAACGAGCTGCCGAGCTGGCGGCTGACGGTGTGCAACTGCACCCGGTGGTTGCTTCCTCGCGCAAGCTGGCGGATCACTTTTGGGGCAGTGCGTGGATGCGTCACCTCGCTCTCTGCGAAGCGGGCGGTCTCTGTCTCTCCCCCGGACGTACCCTGTTGCGCCATGGTTGTGTGCTGGATCTGCAAATATCCCGCTGCTCTATTCGTGCGCTTGTCTCTGCACAAGAGCTCTACGAAGTTGACCTCTCACTTGAGCCTTTGGACGATGAAAAGCGCCTTGCTTTGCGTACAGCCTGTGCTGGAAATGTGGGTTCACTGGTTGCTCTGTTGGAGGGCCAAGCCAATGACGACCTGCTACAGACCCTCTGCGATCCAGAAAACGGCCTGCTCCCCGCCCCGGAGGATTGGCACATGAATTGCACTTGCCCGGATTGGGCAGAGCCCTGCCCTCATGCCGCCGCCGCTATCTACGCTGCCGGCGTCCTGATCGACTGCGAACCCTCCCTGCTCTTCACCCTCCGTTCGCTGGATCCTGCCACCCTCATTGCCCCACCTGCAGCCGATGCCTCGACCTCCCTCGACTCTTCCGACCTCGGCAAAACCTTCGGTATCGACATCGACCTCTGAGGCGACAAAGTCGAAAAGCTAAAATACAGAAATGTAAAAAAAGAGCTCAAAAATAAACGTAAATTCCACCAATTTCAAGATAAATCCGGAAGCCTTTGATAAAAAGACTTCTCTTTCACGATGTTCAACACTTTCGGTAAGATAGGAAGACAATACGCCATTCTCGTGTCTGGTATCTATTGAACGACGGCCAGACACCTTTGTGCTGTTAGGGCGAGGACCGATTAATGAGCCTCCGCTGCAGGGAGCCGTCAGCAATGTCGTGCAAAATCCCGATCGAATATTCACATTCGCACCTACTGCCGAACAAACCGCCGAAATGGTTTGCCCCCCCCCCTTATTGTCATCATGTACCGGCAGCGCGGAGAAGGCGCACCACACTCGGTTTGGGATTGACCGATAAAGCGTAATCCAGAGCATTCTTGCCACTAACCGCCTTGTTGGGGTCTGCCCCGGCGGCAAGAAGCCGTCGGATGGCCGGCAGGCTGTCGTTGGAAATAGCAGCCATGAGAGGGGTGATGGGCCCCTCGTC
>CANQAC010000075.1 GCA_947589345.1 uncultured Akkermansia sp. | reverse complement strand
TTCTGGTTCCGTTGGGGGAATGACTGCACCCAGCGGCACGGCCGGGGTGTAGCGCGGGGATAACTTAATGGCATTGACCTGAGAGAGGCGTATTATGCGAGACCGTTGAGCTTTTTGTAGATCTCGTCCACATCAGCATTGGCCACCAGAGCGTCGGTGTCCTCCTCTGTCTCCAGCAGGCCCACGATGCGGCCCAGGATGTCCAAGTGCTCGTCGCCCTGGGCGGCGATGCCGATGACGATCTTCACCTGGTCGTCATTCCACTCAATGCCGCCGGGGTAGGTCATGACCACCAGACCGGTCTCCTTGATATAGGGCCGGACAGCGTTGACGCCGTGGGGGATGGCCACATGGTTGCCGATGGCCAGGGGAAACTCCTCCTCCCGATCCAGCATACCCTGGATGTAGGGTTCCTCCACGATACCTGCATCCACCATGAGCTGGCCGCAGGCGCGGATGGCCTCCTCCGGACTCACGGGTTTGCATCCCAGGACGATATTCTCCTTCTTCAGCAGGATCTTACTGTTGCCGGACTTCTCCGCAGAGGGGACGGCGGGGGTGGGAGCAGGGGCCTTCTGGGCGTTGGGGCCATACTTGGCGGCCAGCTCGCTGACCAGCACCTCGTACTCAGGCGCGCCCATAAAATTCTTGATGGGGATGATCCGGGCATTGGGGTTGCTGGAGGCCGCACGGGCGGCCAGCTCGTGGTGGGTAACGACGATCTGGCAGTCCTTGGGGATCTCGGACACCGGGGCGTGGACCACCTCAATAGAGGTAATGCCGGCATCCTTCAGCTTGTTGCGCACCATGGTGGCACCCATAGCCGAGGAGCCCATCCCGGCATCGCAGGCAAAGACGATCTTCTTGATCTCAGCGTCCGGCAGGCCCGCGCCGGCGGCAGGAACAGCCTGTCCCTTGGATGCGGCCTTGGAGGCGGCCACCTGGGCCTGGGCCTCCGCCAGGTCGGCATCCTTACCGAAGAATTTCAGCAGAAAAGCGGAAATCAGGAAGCTGACCACCCCGGCCACGGCGATACCGGCGATGTTGGCGAAGTAGCCGCCCTTGGGGGTCATGAGCATCTCGGCGATGATGCTGCCGGGGGAGGCCGCAGCCACCAGTCCGCCGCCCAGCAGGGACAGGGTGAAGATGCCGGCCACATTGCCCAGCATGGGCCCCAGGATGACCACGGGATTCATCAGGACGTAGGGGAAGTAGATCTCGTGGATGCCGCCCACGAACTGGATGATGGCGGCAGCGCCGGCGGAGGAGCGGGTCTCGCCTTTGCCGGCCACGCAGTATGCCAGCAGCAGGCCCAGGCCGGGGCCGGGGTTGGACTCGATCATAAATAGGATGGATTTGCCCACCTGCCCCATGGCCTGGAGGGCTTCCACCTGCTGGGTACCGATGGGGGTAAACACTCCGTGGTTGATGGCGTTGTTGAGGAACAGGACCTTGGCGGGCTCCACCAGAATGGCGGTGAGAGGCAGCAGGCTGTGGTCCACCAGCCAGCCTACGCCGTTGCCCAGCAGGGTTGTCAGGACCACGCAGACTGGGCCGATCACATAGATGGAAAGGATCGCCAGGACGGCGCCGATAATGCCCACGGAGAAGTTGTTGACCACCATCTCGAAGCCGGCGGGAATGTGGCCCTCCATCTTTTCGTCAAATTTCTTGATGCACCAGCCGCCAAGAGGGCCGCAGATCATGGCGCCGATGAACATGGTACTCTCGGTGGAGGCGATGGCACCCAGGGTGGCCAGCGCGCCGGTAACGGCGCCCTTCTGTCCACCGACGGCCCTGCCGCCGGTGTAGCCGATGAGGATGGGCAGCAGATAGTTGAGCATTGGGCTGACCATGCTGTTGATGGTCTCGTTGGGGAACCAGCCGGCCGGGATAAAGAAAGCCGCGAGGAAGCCCCAGGCGATGAACGCGCCGATGTTCGGCATGACCATGCCGCTGAGGAAACGTCCGAATTTTTGCACTTTTTCTTTCATGAGCATCAATTCCTTTCTAAATATTGGGGGAGACTGCGCTTGGGAAAGGGGAGTATGCTGAAAGGGCTCTCAGAGGGTGCCTGGACGGACATCCACGGATATCATATTGTAAATATGTTCGTGATAGACGCCTTTACCTGCCGAAACGCCCGTGGAGTGCCCGGACGAAGTTCGGATCGAAATGGTCAACGATCTCGCTGTGGCCGATGTCAAGCGGTTTGATCGCTGCCATTTCCTCGTCAGTGAGACTGAAATTCCAGATGTCGAAATTCTGTTCCATGCGGTTTCTGTGAGTGGATTTCGGGATCACAACAACGCCCCGTTGCACGTTCCACCGCAAAGCAACTTGGGCGGGTGATTTGCCGTACTTTGCACCGATCTCCGTCAGTACCGGGTGGGTGAAGATCCCGTGCCTGCCCTCGGCAAACGGGCCCCACGCTTCCGGCTGTACTTCGTATTCTTTCATAAGGGAAAGCGCGTCCGGCTGCTGGAAGAAAGGATGCAGTTCCACCTGATCCACCATGGGCAGGACTTCCACCGTCTCGCAGAGATCCGCCAGCACATGGGGATAGAAGTTGCAGACGCCGATGGCGCGGATGCGTCCCTCCTTGTAGAGTTCCTCTAAGGCTTTCCACGCACCGTAGTAATTGCCCATAGGTTGATGAAGGAGATATAGGTCAAGGTATTCCAGTCCTAGCTTCTTCAGAGAATTCTCAAATGCCTTCTTCGCGCCCTCATAGCTCGAATCAGATACCCACAGCTTTGTGGTGATAAACAGGTCATCCCGGCGGGCTCCGCTCTTCCTCAGAGCCGCGCCGACCGCTTCCTCGTTTCCGTAGGACGCCGCCGTGTCGATCAGCCGATATCCCACACTGATGGCGTCCAGGACCGCCTGCTCACATTCTGACTGGTCACGCACTTGAAAGACGCCGAAGCCCTCCATGGGCATTTTCACACCGTTGTTGAGTATTGTATATTCCATGATCGTCTCTCCGAATTTCGGTTTATATTCTTATGCTGCGCCCTGACCGCCGTCCATGGCGTAGACAGCCCCGCTGACATAGCTTGCTTTATCAGACGCAAGGAATGTTGCCACGCTTGCGATCTCTTCAGGCGCTCCGACTGTAGAAATGTTGATGATCCTCATCGCAGAGGGCAAGGTCTCGGCCTTTTTAGCCCGCAGGATCCACAACCGTTTCGACGATCTACTTCTCGCTGATCGCCGCTTCCAACGGATTCACGCCTGGGTTCAAAATTGCGCCGGTATCCCAGCTGGTGCAACAACCCATGTCCACATAAATATTCTGCCCGGACATATAGGAGCAGATCTGACTGCCCACTACGACCAGCGGATACCCCATTTCTCTGGCCTCGGCATTGTAGCCATTCCACATGGATTGGAAGATCTGGAAGATATTTTGCGCGCCCGCCTTGCTGTCGCCGCCGCCGGCACCTCGATTGAAGTCATCGGTCAGTGCGGTGTTCGTCATACCGGGGCAGATGGAATTGATACGGATCCGCTTCGCAATAAACTGAGGGTCCATACATTTGTTGGCGACATAGCAATTGATCAGTTGCTTGGAAGTGCCATATGGCGAGTTGGGATTGCAGATCGCCGTATTGTCTTTGTTTTTCTCAAACCATTCCTGGCACTCCTCCCAGGTAGTCGCGGCGAGCAGATCCTGCACATGAGGATAAATTGCCTGCCACCCGTACCCGCCGCAGGACGAGATGATGGAGACAGACGCACGCTCACTCAGCCGATCCATCAGCCTGGCCACAATGTACTGTACCGAGAAAAAGTTGATCGTTAGGACGGCATTGGCGATACCGGGGTTGCCGTTGATGCCGTGGCACATAAAGACGGCGTCCACCGTATCCGGCAGCGTATCGATCCATGCGTCTACGTCCTCCTTCTTCCCGAGGTTGGCCCGGTAGGCGGCCTTGACAGGGAGCTTGATCTCGTTAAGATCTACGGCGTATACATTAGCGCCCAGTTCGATCAGCAGCTCCGTAGCCTCCTTGCTCATGCCGGAGGCTGAGCCGGAGATGACGACATTCTTGCCCTTGAATCCAAAGATACCTTTTACATCCATTTCAGCTTTCTCCTTTTTTGGTTTATTTTCAGCCTAACGGCTGGGTATACGTTGCAATACGCTTCATGATCATCTTAGGGCCGCGCCGTGATAGCCTTATCTGTGCTTTTATTTTAAGTCCCCAAACGTCTCCAAGAGAAGTCTCGATCAGTTCATCAGTTCCAACCAAAAGTTATAACTAAAAAAGCACCCGTAAAGGCGGTACAACTAAGGGATTTATGATCTCTGGAAAAATCGGCATAGTCGTGAAATGCGGCTATGCCGATTTTTCTTGTCCTTTTGTGGCTGGCGGGTCGAACTCTCCGATACAGTTCCACACGATGCGGATGCGCTGGACTTTGTAGCCTGCTACACGCTCGGTCTGGTAGACATAGACCTTCTCCACGAACTCGCGGATGATCTCGGCGCTCAGTTCTTGGATGTCCGTGTACTTCCGCACGATGGCGAGAAAACTGTCTACATTGGCGCCGCGCTCTTTCTCTGACGCGATCAGCGTTTTCAGTTCAGCCGTGCGGCTCTCCAGCGTGTGTTGTTCCTCTTCATAGCTGGCGCTCATCCGGCTGAATCGCTCGTCGGTGATCTTGCCCTCGATGTTGTCCTCGTAGAGTCGTTGGATGATCTCGTCCAGCTTGCGGATACGGGCCTGTGCCTGTTCCAGTTCACGCTTGCTGTCCCGCAGGCTGCGGCTCAGTTCCTCTTGAGATTTTTTCGTGACCATTCGCACGAATTCGTCCTCATGCTCCCGTACATAAGCTGTGATGCCGCGGATGCCGCCCAGAAGCTGCTCCTCTATGACCGAGTTGCGGATCTGGTGAGAGGTACAGACGTGCTTGCCCTTCTTGCGGTAGGTAGCGCAGACCATGTATTCGCTCTGTGGGAGGTTTCGTCCGCGCACCTGGTACAGCTTGCTGCCGCAGTCGGCGCAGAACACCATGCCGGAGAGGATGGGCATCTCTCCCATCGGCGTCCACCGGCGTCTGCCGTCACGGATGCGCTGCACGATGTCGAAGGTCTCCTGGTCGATGATGGCCTCATGGGTGTTCTTGAATATCTGCCACTCGGATGGGTCACGCTTGAGCTGCTTTTTCTGCTTGTAGGACTTGCGGTAGGTCTTGAAGTTCACCGTATGCCCCAGATACTCCTGCCGGGAGAGCATATGCGAGATCGTGCTGTCTCCCCATGTGTAGTCATCTGCGTTGTCCCTGTTGTCGGGGATGCCGATGCCGTTTGCCTTGGCGTGCGCGGTGGGATTGAGGATATGCCGCTTCGTCATCTCGTTGGCGATCTGCGACACACCGTAGCCCTGGACGCACAGCCGAAAGATGTCCCTCACGACTTCCGCAGCAGTCTCGTCTATCACCCAGTGGGTCTTGTCCTGCGGGTCCTTGACGTAGCCATAGGGCGGATTGGTGCAGAGGGTTTTCCCGGCCTGTCCCTTTGCTTTGAACACGGCGCGTATCTTACGGCTGGTGTCCTTGGCATAGAACTCATTGAAAATGTTGATGAACGGGGTCATGTCGTTCTCCGCCTGGTTGTCGCTGTCCACGCCGTTGTTGATGGCGATAAAGCGGACATCCGCATTGGGGAAAACCATCTCGGTGTACATCCCAACCTTGAGGTAATCTCTCCCCAGGCGGCTCATATCCTTGACGATGATCGTGCCGACCTTGCCCTCATCCACCAGTTCCATCAGCCGCTGCCAGTCCGGGTGGTCGAAGTTCGTGCCGCTATATCCATCGTCCACGAAAAAGGCGGTGTTGGTGAATCCGTTGTCCTCCGCATACTTCTGGAGGATGGCTTTCTGAGACGAAATTTGTCAAGGGGATTTTCACCCTATTGCTATTATTCTTGCAACCTTTTTGACCATGATTGAAACCTTATCGAAGCGCCGCGTCCATTGAATCATGGGAAGGTGCAAACTGAATAACCAGATGACTTGGCAGGCAGACAATGGGTACAGCTGAATTCAGCCATCCCATCTGAATACAAGTATGGTCCGGGCAATCTGCTTTCAGCATACGGATTCTTCCATCTTGAGTCTGGATACTGTTGCTCCGGCCATCGTACTCCACCTGAATCGTCCGATCATCCTGACTGGACAGATCAAAGGTGTATAAAACCCTGCCGTCCTGCACAACCTGCACTACCTGGCCATGAGGCGAGTTCCATACGAAAAAACTGCCCGCCACACCGACCAGAAAAATCACCGCAACAGCAATGAGAAGGATTCTCACCCGCCTGCTCATCATTTTACCACTTCCATGCTCAAGTCCTCATAACCTTCCCCCAGAGTAAACTGGCCTTTCAGCCCCTCTGTCACCAAAACTTGATGATCCTGCGTAATCAGAATC
>CANQAC010000074.1 GCA_947589345.1 uncultured Akkermansia sp. | reverse complement strand
GCTGAACAGGCTGCACCGGCTGAGCAGGCTGCACCGGCTGAGCAGGCTGCACCGACTGAACAAGCTGCACCGGTTGAGCAGGCTGCACCGGCTGAGCAGGCCGCACCCGCTGAACAAGCTGCACCCGCTGAACAGGCTGCGCCGGCTGAGCAGGCTGCTCCTCCCTCTCCCGAGGTTGTGCGCCAGGTTATTTCGTATTACCTGGGCTTCCGCACCGGGCAACAGCTCTCGCAAATCGGACCGCTGGAGATGGATGACTTGGACACCGCCGTCCTCTTGCAAGGAATCGCGGCGGGGCTCGTGGAGAAGCCGGCGGATGAGTACCTGCAGAAAGATCTCAGCGCAATCATGGCTGCCTTTGCCCAGAAAATGAACGAGCGCAACAAGGTGTTGGTCGCCAAAAATCAGGAGCTTTCCAAAAAGACGGCTGAAGCAAATGCCAAGAATGAGGGCGTCAAGAGTCTGGCCAACGGTGTGCAATACCGTGAACTGAGCTCTGCCGACGGCGAGAAGTTCGACCAGAAAAAGCATGGCGCCAACGCCTCAGTGAGCATCACCTACCAACTCCGCCTCGCGGATGGCACCGTGGTGCAGGAGACCGAAGAACCCGTGGAAATGCCGCTCACGGGCATGCTTCCCTCCATATCCGAAGCCGTGAAGCTCATTCCGGTGGGCGCCGAGTGGGAGCTCTTCATCCCCTCCGACCAAGGCTACGGCGAGCAAGGTCCCGGTCCGCTTTCTGCAGCCGCCCCGTTCTTCTTCAAGGTGAAGCTGCATGAAATCAAGCCTGCCGGCACCCCGGAGCATCCGGTTGAGCTGACCCCGGAAATGCTCGAGCAGATGAAGGAACAGGGGCTGGTCCCTGTCGGTGAGCAAAAGTAAGGCTCCCCTGCTCCACGCACGCTAAGTTTTCAGTCA
Source organism: uncultured Akkermansia sp. (assembly GCA_947589345.1). Lineage (GTDB taxonomy): Bacteria > Verrucomicrobiota > Verrucomicrobiia > Verrucomicrobiales > Akkermansiaceae > Akkermansia. The sequence goes on along the minus strand of CANQAC010000074.1, from coordinate 5,549 downwards.
TGCCCGGCGTCATTCCACGGCGCCGGGCATTTTTTCATCGGTCGGCACCGCTTTCCGGACTCTCACGCTTTGCCGAAGCGCGCCCATGTCGCCCCCCGACGCCGGGGATCAACGCAGCGACTCTCTCGCTCTGTCGAACTGCCGGCGCGCCTCGTCCATCATCCGGTCAACAGCTTGCCGGATCTGTCTCCGGAGATCCCGGCGCACCATGCGCTTGTGCAGCAGAGATACGACCCAGAGCAACACCCAAATCTTGATAAAAGCAATCAGACCGAACAGCAGCTGAACCAGCAGCTTCCCAACTTGCAGCATCTCGCGCAGGGCGGACATCGACGAAAAATCCGGCAGAAAACGAGAGGGTTCGGCAGGGATTTCCGGGCTACCCACGAGCTTACTCGTCGCCAGCATCTCCACCACACTCCGGCAGACCTCGATGAAACTCTCCCCCGGTCCCAGCAACAAATAACACGCCACCGCGTCCACGGCCAGCGCCAGCAAACACACGCCGATACTCCGCGACACCGGCGTCTTCGTCAAGTTCTCCCCCTGCAACCCTCGCATCACCGCGCCCGTCCACTCGGGCGTGGCGAATCCGCTGCAGTCTCTCACCACGCGTCTCCGGACGTCTCGCAACGCCTCCTTCCCCTCGTCGTACGCCACATTCGTCACCAGATCCCGCCTGTAAGGCAGCGGCAACGACCCCACGACGCCGGTGCGGCGTATGCGTTCCATGACGCGCCGCATCACGTGGGCGCTCACCCGCTCGCCCATGTCGTTCAGTTCATCTTCGACGCACGCGTCCCACACCGCCAGGGCGGCGCTTGTTTCCGGTTCGTGCGTCGTATCGCTCATGGTACCGCGTGCGAGTTGCTTCACTCCGCCCACGTGAGCACCACCTTGCCGGACTTGCCCGACTTCATGGCCTCAAAGCCCTCGCGGAAATCCGTGTAGTGCAGGCGGTGCGTGATGATCGGCGAAATATCCAGCCCGGAGCGCAGCATCGCGCTCATCTTCTGCCACGTGCCAAACATTTCACGTCCGTAGATTCCCTTCATTTTAAGACCTTTCCAGACAAACTTGTTCCAGTCGATTCCGGAGCCGCCGGGTTGAATCCCCAGCAGAGATATGTTGGCGCCGTACGCGGAGTGTTCAATAATGTCCTTCAAACAGGCCGGCGCGCCGCTCATCTCGAGGCACACGCCGTACCCCTCGTCAACGCCCAGATCCTCGCGGGCTTTCTCGATGCTGTCGCCCTGGGCCACATTGACCGTGCGGTCGGCTCCCAGGGTGCGCGCCAAATTCAGCCGGTAATCGCTCAGGTCCGTGATGGTCACGCTCTTGGCTCCGGCTTTCTTGCATACGGCCGCCGCCATCGAGCCGATGAGCCCCGCCCCGGTAATCAGAACATCCTCTCCCACCAGATCCCACGACAGCGCCGTGTGCGTGGCATTCCCCAGCGGATCCAGGATGGAGGCTATCTCCATGGGCATGTCCTTGTGGATGCGTATGACGTTGCTCTGCGGGATGGACAAGTACTCCGCGAAGCAGCCGGGGCGATTCACGCCGACGCCGCGCGTGTTCGGGCAGAGGTGAAAGTTTCCCTTGCGGCAGTTGTGGCAGTGACCGCAGACGATGTGGCCTTCCCCCGACACCACTTCACCGGGGTGAAACTCCGTGACGGCCGAGCCGACCTTTTCAATGATCCCGCAGAACTCATGCCCCACGTGCATCCCCACCGGTATCGTCTGCTGCGCCCACGCATCCCAATTCCATATATGCAAATCCGTGCCGCAAATAGCTGTTTTGTAGATCTTGATCAGGACGTCGTTCGCCCCTGTCTCCGGCATCGGTACTTCCTTCAACTCCAGACCGGGTGCCGCCGTTGTTTTCACGAGCGCTTTCATGCGCGGAATCTTACTCCCGCCACTCGCCGTTGACAAGTCAAATTTCAAAAAATCACCTCCTTCTCTCCCCTCCCTCCCGGCCTCAATCCTCCTCCAACCCGGTGATTTGACGTTCATTTTTCCGAGTTGCTCATCTCTTTTCGAAGGAGATTGACAAGTAAAAAAATTATTGCTCACTGAAAAAAAGCGAGATGCGACATTAGTTGTTATTGAAAATCTCCGTTTCGGTCGGTCAATTCGGAGATGATGGTTATTCGTAAGATTTTGAGAATAAAATGGAAAGAATAAAAAATAGTGATCATCTCCTTCGAAAAGAGATATACTGGACGCATTCGGAGGGGTGAGGAGAGAAGGTCGCGCAGAGAGCGGCGAATCACCCGGCTCCGAAGAGCAACCGTCGAGCAGAACAGACTTTCGTGCCGGGTGGTGCGATTATCGTAGTAAGCAACAAATCCCCCTCTTCCCGGGTCTCCCCGGGTGGAGGGGAGATTTTTTCGGGAGAGGATCGAGTCCGCTGCGGAGGGCAACAAGCCCGGGTCACGCGGGCAAGCGGAAGAAGCGGCGGGCGTTGCGCGAGGTGGCGCGGCAAATCTCCTCGAAAGAAACGCCTCGCAATTGCGCCAGTTTTTCCGCCACGAAGCGGACGCGTCCGGGTATGTTCAATGCGCCGCGGTGCGGCTCGGGGGAGAGATAGGGAGAATCCGTCTCCACCATGAAGCGATCCTCCGGACACCACGCCGCCACCGCCTGCACGGCATCGGTTTTCTTGAAGGTGATGAGGCCGGTGAAGGACACCATGCCATCCAGCTGCCCGAAGATGCGCTCCGCCTGGCGCCGGCTGCCGATGAAGCAGTGAAACACCGGGCGCACCGTGGGAAACTGGCGCGCGATGGCAAAGGCGTCCTCAAAGCAGGCGTCGCCGGCTCCCGCCTTGTCGCGCGTGTGCAGGGATATGTTCAAGCCCAGCTCGCGCGCCAGCTCAAAGTGCCGTTCCAGCAAGTCGCGCTGCCGCGCGCGGTAAGCGGCTTCGTCCCATCCCTGCGGGGCGTCCCAGTAGTAATCCAGTCCCGCCTCGCCGATGGCCGCGAGCCGGTTGTCGCGGCAGAGCTGCTTCATGCGTTCCCACGCCTGCTCATCGACCTCCGTGCAGTCCGAGGGGTGCACCGCGAGGCAGGCCGACACGAAGTCGGGCATCCGGCGCGCCAGGGTCAGCGTGGGTTCCCAATCGGTCGGGTTCGTCCCCTGCGAGATGCAGTGGGCGAGACCCAGCGCCCTGCACTCTTCGCGCACGGCAAGAGGGTTGCCATAGCGCTCCGAGGCCAGGTGACAATGCGTGTCAATCAACTCTTCTGTCTCTCCGTCCGCCATGGCAAAACACTACCAAAAACCGACGATTTGTCAACCGCAATCGCCTCCGCTCTCCCCGCCGGTCAGACAAATCGCCGCACCCGGTCGGCAACACCGAGTGCGGCGGGTCAAAAGCGGTACGCGCCGCCGGGGCCTTACTTCTCGGAGAGCGAGCCGATGCCGGGCAGCACCTTGCCCTCCAGCAGCTCCAGGGAAGCGCCGCCGCCCGTGGAGCAGAAGGAAAGCTTGTCGGCCACCTTGAACTTCTTGGCGGCGGTCACGGAATCTCCTCCGCCCACGATGGAGACGCAGTCGCAAGCCGCCAGGCATTCGGCAATCGCCTTCGTGCCGGCCGCGAATGAATCCAGCTCGAACACGCCCAGCGGGCCATTCCAAAGAACAGTCTTCGCGCCCTTGAGAATGCCGCAGAACTCCTCAATCGCCTTGTCGCCGATGTCGATGCCCATGCCGTCCTGCGGCACCTCGCCGCCCTCGGCAAAGGGTTTGGTGACGTGAGTTTCCGCGCCTTCCTCAAACTTGAAGGTGTAGCGCACGTCCGCCGGCAGCACGAAGCGCACGCCCCGGGCTTTCGCGTCCGCGAGGATCTGGCGCGCCAGGTCGAGCTTGTCGTCCTCGATTTTGGAGTTGCCCACCCGGTGTCCCTGAGCGGCGAGGAAGGTGTTGGCCATGGCGCCGCCGATGAGGAAGGTCTGGCTCTTCTCCATGAGCTTGGAAAGCACTTGAATCTTGTCGGACACCTTCGCGCCGCCCATGATGACCACAAAGGGCTGCTCCGGGTTCTCGAGCTTGCCCTCCAGGTACTCGAGCTCATGCTCAATGAGGAATCCCATGGCCGACTTCTCGGCGAAGTGAGTCACGCCCTCGGTGGAAGCGTGGGCGCGGTGCGCCGACCCGAAAGCGTCATTCACGTACAACTTCGCATCACCGAGCAGCGCCTTCGCAAAGTCCGGGTCATTCTTCTTCTCTTTCTTGTCGAAGCGCACATTGTCCAGCAGCAGCGCCTCTCCATCCTTCAGCGCGGCGCGAGCCGCCGAAGCCGCCTCGCCGATGGTCTCCGGCACGAATGCCACCGGCTTGCCCAGATGCCCGGCGAGACACTCCGCCGCCGCCTTCAGCGAGAACTCCGCCTGGTAACCCGTTCCCTCCGGTCTTCCGAGGTGCGAGCAAAGCACCAGTCTGGCTCCGTGCTCCAGCAGGTATTTGATGGTCGGCAACGCCGCCACAATCCGGGCGTCATTCGTGATGACGCCATCCTTCATCGGCACATTGAAGTCCACTCGCATCAGGACTTCCTTGCCGGCTACGTCGAGGTCTCGAACAGTAAGTTTGGCCATAGTTGAATTCAGGTTCGTTGTGAAAGTTTTCCCGGGTTCTCCCCGGCACGCGCGCATTATATCCTTCGTTCCCGCTCCGTGTCAAGTCACGAAAAGAAGAATCAGGCGGAGAGCAAATCCGGGCTTGCGTGGAGCATGCGCAGCAGTTTCCACGCGAGAGCGTCAGGTCGCCGCGAGCCGGTTTCCCACTTGGAAAGGGTGGATTGGGAGACGCCGAGAGCTTTGGCCAATTCCCCCTGGTTGAGGCCGAGACTGCGGCGAAGATTCCAAACATAGGCCGCGCTGTCGCTGTTGGAGGGGGCGTGGCGGATGATGACGAGGGCGCTGCCGGGCGGGTCGAAGGGGATCTTGCGCCGAATGCGGGAGCGGAGGGTTTTCTCGGCGATGGCGTCGAGCTGAGCCGCGACATCCGTGGCGGTGTCGCCGTGGCAGCAGTTGGGAGCGATTTCCGGGAGGGAGCCGATGTAGCGCTTCTCTTCGTCGTCCCAACTGATGACTCGGGTGAAGCATTTGGCGTCGATTTTCTTTTTCATGGTCGGTGAGCTTGGCTGTTTCAAGGATGCGGTTGAGTGGTGAGAAAGAGTCCGTCGCTGACGTGATGAGGGTTGCGGACGGCTCCCACGCTGTGAGTGTAGCAGGTGTTCACGAGAAGCTCAAGGAGAATCAGCTCAAAAGCAGGAGAAAAGTGATCGGACGTATTCATCATGGCGTCCGCGTCCGTCCCGGGGAGACCTTGGCGCCGCCGAGATCGCCCAATCTCGGCGGCGCCGCGCTTTCTTTCGTTCGTCTCGCTGTTTCAGCGAAGAAGGTCGGGGCTTCTCATGCCGGCTCCGGGGGTCTCATCAGACCTTCCGGAGGCGGGGTCATCAGAAGCTGAGTCGGTAGCCGAGTGCGGCGTCCGCGCTCATCCAGCCGTTGCGCCACTCCAGCGAACCATCCAGGA
>CANQAC010000073.1 GCA_947589345.1 uncultured Akkermansia sp. | reverse complement strand
GCTGTGAGATCACAGATATGGGTAGCCATGATTGCCTATTTACTCGTGAAAGTGCTCAAGCGACGCGCTTCGCATCGGTGGTCGCTGGGAGGATTGGTTCACTACCTACGAATATCACTGCTGAGCACGCAGAACCTATTTTCGTGGCTAAACCAACCATATGACATGGCAGGGACGGAAGAGGTTTTAGTGCTCGATAGCACGTAAAGTTTTATGGATTTGCCCAAAAATCGCCAACTCCTGCTATCATCATGCTTCCCTCCCATGAATCTACATTTTCTTGGGACGGATGTGGTCAATGACTGGACTCTTCTCCTTTTTCGGTTAATGCTCGGGGTCGCTTTCAAAGCTGCATCTTGCCAGGATTAAGGATATGCAGAGGGTCCAGCGCATCCTTGATCGCATGGTGCAGCTCCATGGCCACGGGACCAACCGCGCTGGGAAACCACATGGCCTTAGCCAGCCCAATGCCGTGCTCACCCGTGATACTGCCGCCGTGCGAGAGCACCCAAACGAAGAGGCTGTGCAGCAAGGCATCTGCTTCCTTTCGTTTTTCGTGACCGGACTCATCTCGCGACACCATGATATTCGTGTGGATATTGCCATCGCCGGCGTGTCCGAAACAAGCCACGGGAATGCCGCTTTCACGTTGCATATTCGCACAAAACTCCACAAAGGCGACAAGCTGCGAACGCGGGATGACGACATCCTCATTCAACTTGGTGAGGCCGGTTGCTTTGAGGCTCTCAGAGAAACCGCGTCGCACTTGCCAGAGTGCCTCCACGTCTTCTGCCGTGCGGGCGAGTCGTGTGCGGGAGGCACCGCATTCCTCAAGCACGCGAAGCACACTCTCGGCTTCTTTTTCCACGGTACCGTCACTTCCATCCAGCTCCAGCAGTAGGTGTCCCCGGGCAGCTTCCGGTATCACATCTGTCCCTAAGTGCTTGCGTGCGGCTTGCAGGGTGTAAGTGTCGGCAATTTCTATGGCGCAGGGGAGATGCCCCTCCTGCAACACGGCTTGCACTGCCTGCGCCGTCGCGGCAAATTCCGGGAAAATGGCTTGCAGAGCAGCTCGAGCCGATGGAGCAGGAATGATGCGCAGAATGGCCTGCGTGATGACTCCAAGCATGCCCTCGCTCCCACAGAAAAGGCCGACGAGATCAAAGCCTTGCTTGTTTTTGTGCGTGCGTCCTCCGCAAGTGAGTACACGCCCATCTGAGAGCACCACGGTGAGACCCAAGACGTAAGCCCGCGTGACGCCGTACTTCAGGCAGCGCGGTCCGCCAGCGTTGGTGGAAATATTGCCGCCGATGCTGGAGTCCTTGCGTGATGCGGGATCCGGCGGATAAAACCACCCGAGGCGTGCGCAGGCATCTTGCAGATCTGCGGTGTGAACACCCGGCTGCACTACAGCTACGCCATCCTGCGGGTTCACCTCAAGGATTCGCCTCATGCGATCAGTGGATATAACGATTCCGCCTTGCACCGGTACGCAACCACCCACATAACCCACACCGCCGCCTCGTACCGTGACGGGTATGGCATGCTGCGAGGCATAACGCATGATGCGCGACACATCTTCCGTACTTGCCGGGAAAGCCACGGCATTCGGCAAGGCGTTGGCGAACCACTTATCACTGGAGTGCGCACGGAGTACGGGCTCATCTGTGCAGATCAGCTTGCCAAGCGCTTCCTGGATATTGGGCGGTAATTGACTCATTGTGTGAAAAGTGAAATTAGTCGCGAGCCGTACCCCAGCGACGGTGTAGCCACACCTCCACCGGAGAGAACAGAAGTTTGTCGGCGAGCAGTCCAACCAGAATAATGATGAACATGACGCCTACCACTTGGTGCATGCGCTGCAACTCACGCCCATAGTGCAGATATTGCCCGATGCCGAAGCCGGAGATGACCGACACATAGATTTCCGCTGCCATGAGCGAACGCCAGGCAAAGGCCCAACCTTGTTTCATGCCGCTGACCACGAAGGGGGCAGAAGCTGGTAGCGTGACAAAGAGCAGAGTGTGCAGCGGGGAAGAGCCCATAGTTCGTGCAGCGCGGGCGTAGATGGGAGGCACATTGCGGATACCATTTTCGGTGGAGAGCAGGACACTCCACAATGTTCCCATGATCACCACGAAGAGAAGCGCGGCTTCTGTTTGCCCGAACCAGATGCAGGCTAGCGGTACCCAACACACGCTCGGGAGCCCTTGAAATCCAAGTCCAAGCACACCCACGGTGTTGCGAACCAGACAGAAACGCGCCGCAAGCATGCCGAAGGGCACACCAATAACCAGCCCGATGACGTAGCCGATGAGAAGGCGGCGCAGGGTGATGAGCATGGAGAACGGCAGCTTGCCGTTTACCGTGTTGTCCCACAGGTACTGTGCCACCAAGCTTGGGGAGGGCAGCACGTAGGGCGACCACAACGTACAGTGAATGCCCATAAAGGAAAGATCACCGGTAATACCTGCCCAGATGAGAATGAGCAAGAGGAAGAAGATGAGCGTTTGAGAGATGCTTTTCATGCGTAAAGAGGTTAGTCACATTCACCGGCTTGGTTGTATCCTTTGAGTGAGGCTGTAATGCGCTGAGACAGATCGGCCAGATCGTGGTCATTGATGTTGCGCGGGCGTGGAAGTGGTACCTCAAATTCCGCACGGATGCGCCCTGGGTGCGGGGTAAACAGCATTACTCGGTTGCCAAGGCACACGGCCTCGCGCACGTTATGCGTCACAAAGATGATGGTTTTCTTGCGCTTTTGCCAGATGTCTTGAATATCGCCGTAAAGCTGTTCGCGCGTCATGGCATCCAGCGCAGAGAATGGTTCATCCATAAGCAGAATTTTCGGGTTAGGAGCGAGCGATCGCGCCAAGGCCACGCGTTGCTTCATGCCGCCGGAGAGTTCATGGATGTTGGCATGGGCAAAATTGTCCATCTTGACGAGATAGAGGTAGTATTTGGCGACTTCCAATCGCTCGCGATTGTTCAGGTTTGGTTTTTGCTTGAGCCCGAACATTACATTGCCAATGACATCCAGCCATGGAAAGAGCGCATGTTCTTGGAACATGACTAGCCTGTCGCGCCCCGGCTGCGTGATCGGGGAGCCATTGATGAGTGCTTGCCCGCTGTCGGGTTTTTCGAGTCCAGCGATGATGTTCAGAAGCGTCGATTTCCCGCAACCACTAGGTCCTACGAAACACACGAATTCGCCTTCGCGGATGCTAATGGAGATGTCTTGCAGGGCAACAACCGTCCCTCCCTGGGTTGCGAAAGTCTTTGTAACGTGCTCCACACTTAGTCGAGCGGTTGGGAAGTCGTGCAATTCAGGATGAATGGCGTTGTCGGTCATGGCTGTTGAAGAGGGGTGTAGATCATGCCTTCCATGGGCGGTACGCGGTCCAACAAGTCGGCTGCTTGCGCGTCTTTGACAAATTGGCGCAGCCCGTTTAAGTCAATTTCATGCGTGAGGGTGAGACGCTTCCAAGCGCTGCGCACCAACTCCAGGTCCACAGGAGTTTGCGTGAGAGCGCTGAGTTCAGACGTCACATGTTGCTGAGCTTCCTGAGGATGGTCAAGTATCCATTGTGTGAGCTCGATTTGAGCGCGGATGATTGCGGCTGCTTCCTTCGGGTGCGCTTTCAACCAGGCATTGCGTCCCGCCAGTACGGTGGTTACAACATTCGGCTCCTGCACCAGCAATTGCGCGCCTGCGAGCTTCTCCATGAGCGATACCCACGGTTCCACCGTCCACGAGGCGTCCAGTTTGCCCTGTTTCATCAGTTGCAGTTGGAGAGAAGAAGAGGTGGGACTCACGCGCACATCTCCTCCGCCTTCCAAGGTGCAGGTGAGACCGTGTTTCGCAAGCCACGCTCGGCAGGAGACATCTTGCGTATTGCCGAGTTGAGGGGTGGCGATGCTTTTGCCGCGGAAATCAGCCGGGCGAGAAATACCGCTGGCGGGACTCACCAGCAGAGCCGCTCCGCCATTCACAGCTCCGGTGAGCAAGCGCATCTCGCGTCCGGAGGAGACGGCATAGGCGTTGATAGCTGGGCTGGGACCGATGTAGGTAAGGTCTGCCGTACACCCGAAAATTGCCTCAGCTGCGGAGGGGCCTGCGTTGAAAGTCTGCCATTGCACGGTGTAGCCCGGCAGGTAGCGTTCGAACCAACCTTTACCTTCGCGGCTCATGCTACGCGCCACCAATGCCTGTACATGCGTGATGTTAGGGAAGGAGCCGATACGCACCACATGCTCCGTCCCATCTTCCTGCCGACACGCGGGAAGACTCAGCAGCATTGCCGCGATCGCAACCACCAATACCCCTATCGTTTTCATCTTCCCAAGCATAGCAAACTTTTCACTCGGCGTCTAGTTCAGATTGTGACAGACTTGATGCGTGTCCCATCACAGTGTGAGCGCCATGATGAACATGCCCACGACCACGCCGCAAATGGAGAGATGATGGTGTCCCCAGCGTTCAGCCATGGGCAGCAGTTCATCAAAGGAGATGTACACCATGATGCCGGAGACAACTCCGAATAGGCACGCCAACAGGAGTCCGTTCATGTATGGCAGAAGGATGAGCATGCAAATGATGGCGCCCAGCGGTTCCGCCATGCCGGTGAGCGTGGCCAGGCGGAACGCCTTGCCCGCCTTGCCAGTGGCGTACATGAGGGGTAGAGCCACTGCAATGCCTTCCGGGATGTTGTGGATTGCCACAGCCAGCGCCACGGAAAGGGCGGTGTCGGTGTTGTCGAAGGCGGCAGCCACTGTGGCCATGCCTTCCGGGAAATTATGCAGCGCCATGGCCAGTGCGAAGAGCAGGGCCCCGCGTCGCACATTCTCGCGCCCAGAAAATTGCCCAGTCGTGCGCACATGCTCCAGTTCGACGGCATCATGTACCTCGTGCGGATTTTCATCTTCCGGAATCATTAAATCGATGATCCACGCCAATCCCATACCGCCAAAAAACGCAGCCATCGCGATCCACTTTTCCCCCGTCATACCACCCAGATTTTTCAATGCCGTGGGCATGAGTTCCATGAAGGAGATGTACACCATCACTCCTGCACTCGCTCCCAGTGCAAATGTGAGGACACACGTGTTCGTGCGCTTCATGAAAAGAGCCACTGCCGCGCCCACCCCTGTACACAACCCGGCTAGCAGCGATAAAATGCCTCCCAGCACCAGAGGATGTAAAGCACTTGCCTCCATGTCAACCCAACCCTTATACCATGCGCCTAATCGTCTGTCAATGGGTCGTTAGATCCCATGGCAAATGCATTTGCTATTTACGATTTACAAAATTCGGCGGGCGGGGATCGCGGAAATTGACTATGGATTCGTTTTTCTTTCACATTTGCTGATAAAAAGCGTGATTTTTCCTTCGATTTTTGAGATGAACTGATCTTTGTTTCTTTTGTTGTTACTAAAAATTATTATTGACATTAAGTACATTAGACATTACTTTCCGAAAATGGAAAGAATCAGGGAAAAGGAAGATGGAGTTGCATGAAGAATGAACGCCGCGCGCTCCGGATTCGAGAGGATCAACTCGTTGAAAAGAATTCGACAACTTAAACAGATCATCAACAAGGACGTCATGGATATTCAGTATTTGCTCTTTCTGCAAGATGTGCGGGAGTCGCTGGACGGCGCCTTCAACGGCTTCTTCCTGCAAATCAGCGATTGGTCATCCGGCATTTTCGTCTGGCTGCTGGCCTGCGTTATGTTCTGGTCGGTGGATAAAAAGGTCGGCAGTCTTCTGTTCCTGAACGTTGGGTTCTCGCGGTTCCTGATGCAGACGCTCAAGCTGACGTTTTGCGTGTACCGACCCTGGATACGCTCGGCGCAAATCCTGCCCATCGAAAAAGCCACCGGCTACTCCTTCCCGAGCGGACACACCATCACGGCGACCGCTAACTACGGGACTCTCATCGAGAGATACCGCCGGCACCGTCCCTTGTGCATCTTCCTCATCCTCATGATTGCGCTCACCATGTTTTCGCGCAACTACATCGGCGTCCACACGCCGCAGGATGTCGTGATGGGGCTGCTGCTGGGCATCGTGGTGGTGGTCTGCGGAGCGCGCGTCTGGGAGTGGTTGGAGAAGCGCCCCGACAAGGATTACCTGCTGCCCTGCGTCGGCGGACTGCTGGTGGCTCTCTTCCTTTCCTACATATCCCTGAAGTCCTACCCCACGGATTACGTGAACGGCAAACTCATCGTCGATCCGCAGAAGATGATGATTGATGGCTACAAGGATGCCGGGCGCCTCCTGGGTGTGACCCTCGGCTGGTTCCTCGAACGCCGTCTGGTGAACTTCACGTTGGCTGTGCCGACAGCCCGGAAGGTGGCGCGCGCCTGCTTCGGCGTGCTCCTCCTCCTGCTCTGGGAGAAGTGCGCCATGCCCGCCATGACGACGGCCTTCTCCTCATCCTGGGTGTATTTCTTCGCCTCCTTTCTGGAACTCATCCTTCTGCTCTTCCTCTACCCGCTGTGCTTTGCCCGGGAAAAGCGAATTGCTGCCAATTGACTCTCGAGAAATTGGAGTTGTCGTCGGACAGAGGCATGGTGCCGCTTCAGTGGGCTTGGAGAGATTGATCGAATGCATGTCTCATAGGAGTTCCTTCGGGAAGAAACGGGGAGTTTTGTGAGAAAATGCGTCTGCTGGGTTACAACCAGCTTTCCTCGTGTCGGGTAACCCATATGGTTCACGTGATTACATCCGTCCCAAGAAAATAATGAGGGAGGGTAAGAGAAGACAAAAAAAGGAAGGTTGATTTGTTTCCTCAGAAAAGAGTATTCTAAGGGTGCAACAATAAAAAACCTTCCATGCCCAGGATAACCATTTTAGCCCAAATTGCAAGAGAAATCCCTCGCGAATTGGTGGAAAGCATTGCAAAGCACTACCAGGCCG
>CANQAC010000072.1 GCA_947589345.1 uncultured Akkermansia sp. | reverse complement strand
TGGACACCCTTGCCTTCGGCTGTATCCTTCCCACTACCGGGCGGATTCGGGACTTTCACCCGTTAGAAACGTGCGCCGCCGGGCGCACCATAAAGAAACGGCACATCCCATTTAAGAGATGTGCCGCATTCATCAGTTACTCACTATAATTTAGGATTACTTATCTGGCTTCCGCATCCCGGACACGGGTGGCCGGCCTCCCTCGGAGCAAACCGGTTCATAAATCCACATACCGGACAGGTGACACCGGACACGTCAAGGTAAAACTCCGGAGACGTACCCACTGTGGAACTGTCGATCCCCACCATCTCTCCGCCAATCTCCACACAGTTCCACATATGAACGCCATTCGTCCGAAATCCGCATGTCAGACCAACCGCATTGGCAAGCAGTTTATAAGCTCTGGCAAACCCGATACATTTACCCTGTCCCAGGACCAGAATACCGTATACTTCATTATCCTCAGCAGTAGTCCTTCCCTCCCGGTAAATGGCCCGGCCGGTGATCTCCTCATACACATGTTTTGCCATTTCATACTCACTGGCACCATAGTCGAAACCGGTCAGGAACTTACGCACTTCATCATACACAGCCAGGTTCTTCTCGGATAATTCCGTGACTGGGATGATTCCCCGAACCGCCGCCAGTACCAGATTGTCCGAGAAGACCGCATAGTCTGTAGAGTCATCAAAGATATACCTCTGCCAGTCCGCATCATAACGGTATGGAAGGTTGTCATAAGGTGTCAGTACATATCCACCCTGGATCTGATGTTCTTCATTCCAGACCCCGTCATCTCCTACCAGATATCCATCCGGCGTCGTTGTCGATACGGCCATCCATCCGTTTTCATCCATGTAATAATACCGCTTACCGTCCAACACCCATTCCGAAGCAGCAAAACTGCCGTCATCCTTTTCGTATCTCCATCCCGTTCCGTCCGCTATCCACCCGGCATACACTGTCATCGGACTAAGGACCGCACAGGCTGCTGCAAGGGCTGCACTAAGGTATTTTTTCGCGTTTCTCATCAGTATCCGCCTCCTTTACCTAAAGCATAGCAGAATACGCTTTTACAGCGCCAGTGCATTTTCACCTTTTTTCAGTTTCTGAAAAAAATTACTGTACCCAGACCCCTTCGGCATCCACCCTGTAGCCATCCGGCGTAGTACGGTTTATAAACAGGGCGCCTTTCATACCGTCTGATACTGTATTAAAATAATACCACTTTCCGTCAATCAGGTTCCATCCGGTGAACATACGGCCCTGCGTTCCGTCGCTGACAGGATTCAGATAATAGATATGCCCATCTTTATCCGTAAACCACCCGGTCTGCATATAACCTCGTGAATCAAAGTGGTACCACTCCATTCTTCCGTTGTACAAAAGCTGCTGCCAGGACGCTTTCGGATAAGTACCGTCTGCGTACCGGTACCACCAGCCGGTGGCATCTTTCACCCAGGCACCGTTTGTCCTTAATACGTTTCCGGCCGCAGAGCTTCCCGCGCCGGAAGATACAACACGGCCACCGCCAGAAGAACCGCCGCTGCTGGAACTGGCCGGGATGGTCGTCTGGTCCGTCGTCTTAAATTCTACTGTCACCTTACAGACTGCTGTCTTTTTCCCATCTTCCGTCTCTGCCACTACCTCTGCAGTTTTTGTTCCTGCTGCCTTTGATTCTGCATAACGGTTCTTCTTCAGTTCTGCGGCTTCTGCCTCCTCCAGGGCTTTGATCCACCCGCCGTCATACCAGACCTTTACCACTCCATCCTCAACGGCCCCAACATCAAGATCCGAGATTTTCCAGGTGATATTTTTATTCTGTGCTTCGACGGGCGCTACAGCTGCATTCACTTTTTGCGGATCCGTAACTTTGTATTCAATCTTCGGATCAAGCCTGCTGCCAGTTATAACCTTTTCAACTGTAAACTTCAACTCCGTTTTATCTAAGGTTACCCCAGTTACATGCGCTATTGTCTGATCTACCGTCTTAAATGTGATATTCACCGCGCAGACAGCCTGCTTTTTGCCATCCTCTGTGGTCACTGTCACATAGGTGGAGCGGGTACCTGCCGCCTCGCGTTTGGCATAAGGATTGTCTTTGTTATTCTTTTCCTCAGTCTGGATCAGATCCGAGATCCAGCGTGCATTCTCCTTCGCATTGACCATACCTTCCATGTCCACACGCACCATATCACTGTCTCCGGCCGACCATGCAACCGCCTTGTTATCGGCGTACTCCGGCGTCACCGTTTCATACAGACGCTTCGGCGGCGTTACTGTGTATGCTTCAGTCGGCGCCGCCCGGTCGCCGGTCAGTGTCCTGGTAACGGTAAATGCCAGCTCCGACTGATCCAGCTTCACATCCGCTACTGGTACATATGTCTCATCCGTGATCTTAAAATTCACGGTTGCAAATGCACTGGCTCTCTTCTGACCTGCTTCGGTTGTGACCGTAACACTCGCATAAGATGTTCCCTGTGTATCCATCTTCTTGGACGGATACAGCTCCTGATTGGATACTGCCGCACTGATCAGTTTCTGAATCCAGGCTGCGTCTTTGTTCACTGACACCTGCCCGTCTGAAGTCACCTCAATCACATCAGTTGCAGCACCTGCGGTATCCTTCACGCTCCAGTTCACATTCTTATTCGCAGCTGAATCCGGGATAACAGTCGCAGTCAGGGTCTTTGGCTCTGTTACCTTCCATCCAATCTGCGCGTCCCATCGGGATCCGGTCCGGATCTGCTCAATATCAAAAAACAATTCGCTTTGATCAAGCACGACCCCGTTTGTCATAGCGCGGTACTTTGCCGTAACCGTAATGTCGTGTTCCGGCATGGTAAATGCGGTTTCCGTGCTCCCTGTATGGATCAGTTCATGCTTTTCCAGGTCATCTGCAGTCCACATCAGGGAATCTGGTACCAGTTCATAATAAACCGGAGGTTCGTTTTCCGTTTCATTTACCGGACTGGTATAAACAAGGACCTTTGCATCTGCCGCTAAAGCACCGGGATTGGCCCAGTCTATTTCTTTCGCAAAATTATTCTGAGCTTCCAGTACGGACAGTTTCCCATGATCTACAACAGGAATCGTTACCAGGTAACCCCTAACTGGATCCCCGGTCTTGCTTGGGGCAAAATGATGAACATTCGGCCTGCCGATCCCAAGCACACCTTCCTCCAGTT
The DNA here is from genome assembly GCA_947589345.1 of uncultured Akkermansia sp. Lineage (GTDB taxonomy): Bacteria > Verrucomicrobiota > Verrucomicrobiia > Verrucomicrobiales > Akkermansiaceae > Akkermansia. The sequence continues at coordinate 3,744 of CANQAC010000072.1, read as the reverse complement.
CTTCGTAAAAATATCTGTTGGTCTGTTTGGTAAAAGACCCCATCTGGTAAAGACTGAAATCGCGCTGATTCGAATAGTAGGCGCCGATATGATGCTCCAGGCGGATCTGCGGTGTCAGTTTATTACCGAATGGATTTAAGGAATACTTATCTTCGCTGTCTGTATAAAGATACGCCAGGTCATTTCCCAGCTCAATCGTTCCTCCTTCCAGATACCCGACAAACAATCCTGCTGTCTTCAGGGTGCTTGAGGTAGACGCGCCAATGGTACCGGCAAAACGGCCGTTCTTTACCTGGCCGCTCTGCATCCGCCCCACCAGACCTCCGATATAATCCGCAGAAGTGCTGCCCACTTTGCCTTCCACATAGGTATTGTACACTTCTGTCTCATAGATATTCCCGGCGATACCGCCTACATATCCTTCCGAGTACAGTGCGCTGTAGTTGTCTGTCGTATCGCTCGTACAGTCGCTGATGAAGGAAGACTGGGCAGAGCCGCAGATCCCGCCTGCAAATGCCTCATCCTCCTCTCTGGAATCCGTCCCGCCAAGAACACCGGCCGTATTCGTACACTCCAGAACCGCACTGTCATATGCTTCGCCTACTATGCCTCCAATCACTCCGACGCCGCGTACCTGTCCCTGGGAGGTACAGTTAAGGATCGTACTGTCATTGATCTCACCGGCCAGAATGGCTGCCTTGGAGTGCGCATTTACCTGACCGTCTACCACAAGATCCTTTACCGTTGCCCCATGGAGGCTTCCAAACAGGCCGGCATAATCCTGTGAGGTATCGCTGATCTTCAAGTTATAGATCCGGTAACCCTGACCGTCAAAAATTCCCTTAAACGGCTTCGGCTCTGGATCACCAGAATCGGCATAATATCCGATCGGCATCCACGACGATGAATCACTCAGGGAAATATCCTTTGACAAAGCAAAGTAGCATCCCGCGTAACCATCCACTTCCTCATTAGCGACGTTGTATGCCAGAAGCTTTAAGTCGCCTGCCGAGTTAATCCGGTACGGATCTTCCTTTGTACCTTCCCCATCAAAATGGTCGCTCATCTCGATACCGCCCCACAGGTTCCCGGCCATCGCCATCAGGGCGATCCGTGCATTGGAAGGTGTCGCCGTCTCTGTTTCACCAGCCGTCTTTGCATATGCCGCGATCGGTTCAAAAGTTCCCAATGCCGGCGCCATGGTACCAAGACCCATGGCAACAGCTACAACCCAAGCGGATACCCGCATGGCTTTTCCTCTGTTATATCGTTCTCTCATCCCTATCTCCTTTTTCTGAAATCCTCATTATTCCTGCATTGCCACAAAGACCGGCCGGATCCCGATCCGATCATTCGCAGTTTCCCTGGGTTCTACCGTTCCCTCATAAGTCACGGCATAACACATCTTTCCGTCTCTGGCAGCCGGTGTTCTCAGCCAGTAACCCATTGAATAGGTTCCGGCAAGAGTAAAATTATCTGATCCGGAACCATCCAGTTTCCATAAGTATTCCCCATACCTCACAGCCTCCTCCAGCGACAGGCAGAACAGCTTGTCTTTCGTCGCTGCCCCGGGCTGTTTCCGCTTTGTAAAGCGGCTTTCCGCTATCTGATAACCACTGGATTTACCCGCATAGGTATAACCTGTCGTTGTAACCGCATCTGCTATCCCTGAAATGTCTTCCAGACCTTCATTTAACCAGATCCTCAGATCAGATGCCGGCCAGCCATTATGGTTTTCATCAAATATACACGCATTTCCGCCAATGATAGTGTCACATAGAAACAATGCGCCGGCACGATTCCGGCCGGCGTCACTGTAATTTGGATCAATGCAGCGAAATGTATAGGTTACACCATGGATTGTCCTTTCCTGGGTATCCCCCTCATACCAGACCCTGCCCTGGCTATGATCCGCAGCACCTTTTCCGATCACGAACGCCGGACGAACCCCGGCCTGCGTCAGAGACACCCGGCTGGATGCGATATGTCCGTTATACTGCACCAGGTACGCAAGATTCCCCGTGTTTTCGCGTGCGGAGCGGGTCCAGTAATACCTCGTTCCCTGTTCCGGTGTCCAACTGCTGCGCAGGAAGTCCTTATAAGCCGGTTCACGTACTTCATCAACCGACAGACAGAATACCCGGTCAGAAATTGAATCGTCTACTTCCGTAAGATTTACAGGAAGTATTTCTCCCGCCACGGACAGAGTATCTGCAAAGTACTGGTTAAGCCAGGCACGAATGTCAGATGTACCATAGTCATTATCCGATGCATCATATTTGGAAGCCAGCGAATACGGAATGATCTCATCCGCGACGAAAAGGCTGCCTCCCCGGTAGTTACTATCAATGCAGGTAAATCCCATCGTACTCAGATCTCCCGCAAGGCCGGTCGTTACCTGAATGTTTTCCCCTGCCTCATAACCTTCCGCCGCACGGACCGGTACATCCACAATGAACCCCATTGAAAGTGCTGCCGTCAGCGCTGCGGCCAAGGACGCAAACAGATTGCCTGACCAGAGTCCGTATCCGCCGCGGCCTGCACATCGTCCGCTCCGCCTCCTGCCAGCGGTCATACATTCACCTCTTCAGTATCATCAGCAGGCTCCGATTCTGTATCCGGCTCCATATTCGGCTCTACATCAACAGCCACGCTCCGTCCGGCATTGTCCTCGGCCAGTTCAAACAGTACCTTCTGCCCCTGCCTAAGCCGCTTAAAACCATCCCCGGCGATCCCGCTGTAATGGACAAAGTAATCTAAACCGTCCTCATCCGAAATAAACCCATAACCTTTACGTACGTCAAACCACTTCACAGTTCCATGAAGTTTCTCAATCTTCTTTTTTCTCATCATGTTCTCCTTCCTGTAACCTATTTTCTGATTTCTGTATCTATTTGTAAATCCAACCGCCACGCCAACGATATGCTGCATAAACAGCGGGAATAAGAAAGGGCAGGAAACCATCCGGCTCCTGCCCTCTCATCCCTTATCCGTTTCTCTTAATGATCCTGGTGATGATCCCTTCTGCCACCTCCCTTTCCTCATTGATTCTGGTCACCAGGAAACCGACTTCATCTCCCCTTGCCGGCAGGCTGGCAGTATTGCTGGAATGGGCTACCGCATTCACCCTGCAGCTTAATACAAGGAAATATGTCCCTTTATAGACATCCGTGATCCGTCCCACATATTTCCCCTGCCGCCTCAGACGCAGCAGATTCTGACGGTTCACGTTCGGCGCAGCCTCCTTAGCGCTGACCTCTACCTTCAGATTCTCCGGTGTATCTCCGCTGACCGCTTTAACCATAACGCTCACCACATCTCCAGTGGCGAACCGGTCATTGGCATCGGAAAGCCACTCCCAAGCCATGTCGCGGGCCTTCAGCGAACACTCAATCCCGAATACTTCCAGCCGAACAGCCTTCTGTGCCACAGCGATCACCCTTGCCTCTACGATCCTTCCTGGCACGATCATCGGTGCGGCGTCCTGCTGTACCGGTAGATAGAACTGCTGCCGTTTGCGGAGCATAGCCTCTTTCCGGGATGCCGCAGCGCTTCCTAATTTCTCATCCAGATCCCGCACGATAAAATCGATCTCGGCGCCAAGCATGTTATTGGCAAGCCTTGTCTGACGGTTTAGAGTATCCGAGTTTTCTCTGCCATCCCCCTCCAGATTGATCATCATTTCTTCCATGGGGATCAGGATCCGCTGGCCTTTATAATACACCACAGCCACGACCCAGCCGC
>CANQAC010000071.1 GCA_947589345.1 uncultured Akkermansia sp. | reverse complement strand
ATTCCGGGTATCGCGGTTCTAACAGCCTGCACCAGCTTATAATAAATTCCTGTTCCGTCGCTTCGCTGCGCTTGCGGGATGCGGGCGCGACGCTGCGGAGGAGGTCTCCCCTGCCGGCGGGGAGCGTCCCCTGCTGTTTACCGCAAAAATCGCAGGCGGAGGTTCGGACGGTCTTTCGGTCGGGACGCGCGCCAACGACAGCGGCGACGGCGGCGGCGCAGAGGCAGGGGGCAATCCCATCCCCGACAAGGAGTTCAACGATGCCCGCGACGCGCTGTTGAAAAAGACGTTCACCCCGGGGGACGATGCGAACCCGGGGGATGCGATACGCATCAGCAACGTGGCGTCGCCCTCGGCCGAACCGAATTTCGATCTGGACGACCTGCACTGCTTCCAGTACGTCTGCGAGAAACACAACGACGGCGACGACGACGACAATAAATTCGCCGACGTCGGTTCGACGGAGGAAGACAACTATGTAAAGGAACACTACGACAGCTGGTCGGAGTATCTGTTCACGCCCGCGGCGATGGTCGACGGCACTAAGCGAGGATTCTATATCTCCAACCTCATCACCGACACGCAAAGTTACTTCCGCTTCTACGCCTTTTGGTGCTACAAGGGTTATAGCGGGACATCGCTGCCGGAGGTGAAGCAAAACCAGTTGAATGAGGTGGATTTTCTGAACTCGGACGCGCTGTTCGCCCAGACGGTGCACAATGTCATTGCGTACGACAGCCCGATACGCTTCATTTTCTACCATGCGCATGCCATGCTGGACGTGCGGCTCGACCTGCCGGACTACGAGCCGGGACACAAACAGAGCGGGAGCGGCGATACGACACCGGAAAGGCTGCCGTCGGGCTACAAGCAGGACGATGTGCGGCTCGTCCTGACGAACGTCAAGACGGCCTATCGCGTCGCGTGGGCGTCGCAGTCGAGCTCCAGCATAGAGGTGGAGACGGAACTCATGGATGATGCGGAGCGGGTAGACGAAATACCGATGCACCGCTACCACGTCGAAGAGGGCTATGAGGGCAAAGGACACCTGGAGCAGGATTCCGCCGACGCAGAGAGCGAGTCGTCGTACTACCGCACCTACGGCTTCTGTGCGATTGTGCCGAAGCAGGAGATGCCGACCGACCCCGCAACCGGCACCGATCTGCCGCTGCTGCGGCTTTACGTGAAGAACCCCATTACGGACGAGCAGGAGACCTATGTCTATACACCCGGTTCAGGAGGACTGGCACTGACACAGGGGACGATTTCCGTCCTGCACCTCAGACTCTCGCGCACGGCCAACGACCAGCTGACGGTCATGGGGCATATAGAGGAATGGGACAGAGCTTCGGGGAGTAGGGAAGCCTTGAAGGATGAAGGGCAGGATAAAGCGGCCGCGAAAAGATAAGGCGGCCGAGGAACAGGAAGGATGAAGAGCAGGATAAAGCGGCCGCGAAAAGATAAGGCGGCCGAGGAACAGGAAGGATGAAGGGCAGGATGAAGCGGCCGCGAAAAGATAAGGCGGCCGAGGAACAGGAAGAATGAAGAGGATGGAGATGAATCGACGAATCATGAAACGGATTTTCGACTGGATATGGATCGCCTGCATTGCGGCGGCGTGCGGGGGTACGGCATGCAGCCGCGGGGAGGCGGACGAGGAGGCGGTTGTGCCGGCGGAGGACGGCGAAGAGCTGTCCGACAAGCCGTTGATTATCCGTGCCAATATCGAGGGGCTGCTCGAATCGCGCGCCACCGTCGCGCCGGGGCGGCTGCGCGGCGAAAAGTGGTGTCTGTCGCTGCCGCTGAATGAATACGGCGGGGCCCCCGATTCAAAGGGCATTCATCAAGATTACCTTATCGCGGATTTCACTAAGGGCTACGGCGAATTCACGTGGCACGCCAAAGAGGATATCGACACAAAAGTCCCCTACGAACTCACCTGGAACAAGATAATGAATAAAGGCGACCTCTCTGAGATAGTTATGTCATTGGACAATGCACCGGTCTATTGGGATAATATGCAGATAGGTAACGACAGGCCGTGGGGAGTAGGATTGTATCACAATGTTCAAATCGGGTGGCCTGACAATAATAACTCTACTTATTTAATGCCGTTTTATACCAAGGAGGAGGCGCAAAGGTTTCACCCCGACGACTGGAAACGCTTCCAGTGGAAGACAACAGAGGACGGGAAAGCTTTGTTCGACAGGGATCGGTACCGTGCGCAGTTGGAGCCGGAGGACGGGACGATCGCCCCGAACGACCTTTTAGCGGGCTATTGGTATAGATACAATGGAACAGACGTCAGAGGCAAGACACTTTATATCGACATATCGCTCAAGCACATTATGTCGCGCGTCCATGTGGAGATCTCCGCAACCGACATACCGGACATCGGCCAAAGGAAAGTAAAGGTGTGGATCGACCACCTCGCGAGCGAGTGTTACGGGATTATACGCACATGGCATGCGGAGATGGTAAACGGCATTTGGCAACATAAATATCCCTCTGCGATTATATACCCTTTCTATCTTGCTACCAAACCTTTTCAGGATGTGTGGCGTGAAGGCTGGAATTTGATACGGAATACATCTGTCGAGAATGATTATGATGGTAAGATGTTTTGTTCTCATGATGGGCGAGATATAACGATTTATTCGAAAGAACTCTATCTGCTCGGGGAGACGGACGACGACACGAAGCTGCTGCAGGTAACGGACGAGACGGGAAAGGTAGCGTATCGCACGCACTATCTGATTATGCCGCCGCAAAGCACCAACCGCGGCACGAATCTCGCCCCGAGGCTGCATCTGGAAATCGACGGAACAAGATATTCGTGCGACCTGCCGCCGGTGATTACCACAGCCGGCACGGGGCAAAGCTCCCTCAATTTCGATGAATTCAAGGAGAACCAGGACATTACGCTGGAGGTGAAGGTCTCCGACGAACCGCCCAAAATCGAGCTCGCCGCGCAGGTGAAGAACTGGGTGGACAAGGGTTCCTGGGTGTTGGAAACCAAACGCGGCGGCATCTACGGGGTGGATGATTTGATAAAGGCCGTCAAAGCGTTCAATGCGTATGTCAATGCAATGTCCGATAAGAAACTTGAACATGCGGTCGAGCGTTACGGCGATTTCATAGGGGGAAAATTCATATTCCGCTTTTTCACCGATTTGGAAGGAGAGTATCCGGGGAATGCAATCATCGCCGAGGCGGGTTACGAGCTGTTCGACGTGGAGATGAACGGCCACACAATCTACGGATGCACCGGCGCAGCCGAAGTAGGCCAAGACCCACCAGGCAAAGCGGATCTGATGAAAAAAATGAAAGGTGGAAACTAATTAAATACAAGGATAAATCGGCCGGAAGCGGCCCGAAAGGAGAACATACCATGAGGCGTATCGACAAGTTGATCGTATTTTTGGCGGTGCTGGCGTTCGCAGCCTGCGAAAGCACCGCGCCGGAGCATGACGGCGGACAGCCGGAGCCTCCGACGCCCGAGGGCACGCCCATCTCCCTGCAATCGGGGTTGATGCCTATGGCGGAGGAGAGCGGCGACCACTTGCAGAACTTGATAAGTGCGTTGTCCCTGAAATCCAAATTCGACGAAGGCGAGAGTGTCGGCTTTTTCGCCAGGATGAACAACGGCAAAGATGACATCAGGAACCTTCAGCTGACATTAAAGGGAAAGTCGTTCGATTCGGAGGAGTTGGCGGACATCAACACCATCACGCAGTTTTTCGCCTATTACCCCTATCAACCAAATGAAAACATCTATTCCGAGCAGGGGGTGAGCATCTACAAGAACGGAAAGGACGGAGAAGTCATCGACTTTCTGACGACGGACTATGCTGGGAACGGGGCGAGCCTGGCAGGAAACAATTTCTTCCACACCTTCGCCGTCGTCTGCATCAGGTGCGGCGACGGGTTCTCGCGCTTCAACGGGAATATCTATGTGCAGTTGCAAAAGATGGTCAAGGCGGTGAGAATCAATTGGGACAAGTGGACGAATGGCGACGCTTTCGGTATGGTTGATCTGGTCTACGACAACGATGCCACATCGAAAGAGCAGCGCCGGTTCACAACCACCCGGTTCACAGCAGCGGACGGCAAAACATACTGGGCTGCCATTATCCCGTGCAAGCCCATGCACTCGTATGTACCTAACGAGGCAACCATAGGCGGCGTAACGGTCGAGTCCATCGTACTCTCCGAGGAGGGGACGGAAACGGAGATTCCCGTGGACAACGCGCAGGCTTTCAAGGCGACCATCACCGAGAATGGAAACTCGCAGGGCGAAACGACCGGGCTGCGGGGCGGAAGCATCTATCATCTCGAACTCCGAAAGGTCGGGTTCGAAGCCTCCGTATTCCCGTGCAAGGTGGAGAAGTGGAGTGAAGGAGAGAGTATACAACATACGCTCGAAAACGGCATAGATAATGAAGCTGAATTTCGCGATTTTGTAACCGAGTGCAACAGGCTGTTCGACCCAAACACGATCTATACGCCGGATCAGATTGCGAGCCAGCTTGAGTCATCGGAGGAGATAAAGATGTTCGGCTCAGACGTGAGCGGCGTCTTTACGGTTTTTCTGAAAACGGATATCGACTTCGCGGACACCGATTTCGACAAAGACGGGGGAATGACGGCGGTCATCAGCTGTCTGCCGATACCGATCGACGGCCGCGGGCACACCATCTCCAATATCCGGATGAACAGCGGGTTCTGCAAATCGCTGCGCAGTACGATTAAATCGCTTACATTCAATAACATTCGCGTCGTGCAACCCGCCGACGGCTCCGACGCCGTCGGCATGCTGGCCGACAGGATGGAGGACGGCGGCTGTATCGAGGATTGCCACGTCATCAACGGCTGGCTCGAAGGGAATGGAAACTCGAAAGTGGGCGCCGCAGTCGGGACGATGAACGCCGGAACGATAACGGGCAGCTCGTTCGCCGGCATCATGATCGGCGAGACCGACACGAACCAGGAGTACAAGGGGTTGGTCGGAGTGCACAATGGCGGAACAATAGAGGGGAACAACACCAACGATATGGTGAAATCGACGATGCAAATGGGAAATTGATATGAAAGGCATGGCAAAATATCTCGGCAGAACGATCGCGGCGGCCGCACTCCTGTGCGCGGGAGCCGCCTGCACCGACGATCCGGATGCGGCCGGCGGGGCCGCCGTCTGCACGGAGGCGGAACCCGTGCGCTTCGAGGTGGCGTGCACGCCCGTCTGCTCCGCCGCACAGGCCGCGACACGCGCCGTTCCCGAGGAACGAGAGTGGCAGGAGGGCGACCGAATACACATCTATGCGGAATTTACGGCCGCGGCCGGCAAGGTAATAGCGGAAAAAGATCGGAAGCAATACTGCTGCTACAAATACGAAAACGGCGACTGGGTTCCGAGCAGCACCCCGACCGACGTGATGATGTGGCCGGTCGGCGTCCAATCGGGAAAGTTCACCGCCTACTACATAGAGGGACTGACCGAACGCATCAGCGAAAACATGTCGAGCGATGAAAAGCTGCTCGGCGACATTGCGGAGGGCGGCGACCCGCTCCGCTGCATCACCGAGGAGGTGCAGTACGGGCGCTCCGTGGCGCTCAAATTCGAGCATCTCTGCACGCATCTGACGCTCCGAGACGTGAAATCGGACATAAGCGAGGGGTACTGGCTTTACTGCAAGAATGCAGAGGAGGATGCAGCGCAGGCTGTGCAGGAGTTCCCCAATGCCTACAAGTTGAGCTACTCGCCGACGACGGGGCTGACATTCGAATTCTGCTGCTCGACAGACAGCCGCACAATAGATGATGAGACCGGACACTACTGCATCGAACGGCGGCGCAACGCTGACGGCACGGTGGATTTCTATCTCGCGCAGGAGGCGACGAAGGATGGCGGGGTGAAATATGCCTACGGGAATTGCGAGCTCTCCTACCGGTACAACCACCCCTATCTCTCGTTCATGGGCGTAAAGGAGCTCGACGAGCTGAAATGCGGCTGCCACTACGAGCTCTCGATCGAGGATCAACTCGGCATCGTCCCGCAGCCTGAAACCGACTTCCCCGAAGAGCCGTCGATAGAATCCGGCCGCGTAAGCATCCCCAAACTGTTGGAGGGCATCGTGAACGGCACCGAAGTTAAGGACGTCAATGGCAACGTGGTGCTCGCGGCGGATGACGACCAGACCGTGCGCCTTATGGCGGATATCGATTTTAATAAATTCAATCCGTTGGACTATGTAAAGGGCGAAGGCGAGTACGCAAAGGGGGCGAACATATTCCCGGAGGATGAATGTGGGCCGCATCCCGATTGGAAACTCCCGATTGTCGCCGGCCGGACGTTCGACGGGAACTACCACAGTTTCGTAAATGTCGGCTTCCCGATTTTCGACCAGATCACGAACGCGAAAATTTACAATCTCGCCATCCGCAGCTCGACGTGCGAGATAACCAAAGAGCAGATACAGGAAATACAAGATCACCAAATGGTCAGCAACTCGCTCAACCATATGACCGAATTCGGCATGCTCGCCTGCTCGGTCAACTGTTCGATCACCGACCTGCTCCTGGAAAACGTCTCGATGACGGTGCATCTCGACGAATCGTTAGCAGGAGCCAGTTCCAGCACCATATACAGCATCGGCTGCCTTGCCGGTTTCCAGAATGCGGCCTCCTCCGGCGAGACAACCGCCGAGATTCGGGATGTCGAACTGCGCGGAAATGTCTCCGTAACCGTGGACGGGACGCTGAATCCGTCGCAGGACTGCTATATCGGCGGCCTGGTGGGACAGGCGGGCGCCAAAATCGACGGGGTATCCTGCGCGCAAAGCCACGACGGGAAGGAGGGCAAATGCACGCTGACCGTCCAAACCGACTCCAAGAATACCACCTATGCGGGCGGCTTCGTCGGATACCTTTCCGGCACCGCATGCAATGCGTCGTTGAGCACCGTTACCGACTGCTCCGCACTCAAAGCGGGGCAGGCGTATGTCGGCGGTCTCTGCGGAGCGGTAGTAAACGAAGCCGCGGCAAACGGCATGCTGACCGACTGCAACGCCAGCGTCGATGTCAAGGGCGCCGTCATCGTGTCTATGAACAATCAGACATTCTCGCACGCCT
>CANQAC010000070.1 GCA_947589345.1 uncultured Akkermansia sp. | reverse complement strand
CGCCACCGCCTCCGGCATCAGCCCATCCTCCTCCGTCAGGTAGCGCAACGCCTCCGCAAACGTGTTCGGATTAAAATTCTTCTTGTGCGTTTTCCTCCTCAGCAGCCCCATAAACTGCATACGCACCGTCTCCGTCTCCTGCGCGACGAAATCCGGCTCCTGCTCCACCAGCTTGATCCCCGTGTCCCTGTTCCGCCGCGTCTCGTCCAGCCATCCGCGCACCTTCTTGTCGTCCTTCTCCCCGCTCGCCTCCCGCGCCGCCTGCGTCATAAACTCCTGCCTGTCCCTCTCCTTCGCCTCGATATACGTGTGCGCGCTCGCAATGCGATACACCGCATCCTTCGTCCACTTCTCAATCTCCGGCACCTTCGAACACGCGTCGAAAAACTGCGCATCATTCAGCCCAAAGCCCAGGAAGTTCAGCGTCTTTTTCACCAGCGGCATCGCCTTCCTCTGCTGCATCTCCCTGCGCGCCTTCTTCTCATTCTCCGTCTCGCCGTACTTCTCCATCGCCGGGGCGCACAACTCCGCAATCCGCTGCCTCGCCGCCTCCTGTGCATTATCCCATGCCTGCCTCCCCGTCGAAATATACTCGCCCAGAGCCCTGCTCGCCGCCTCCGCCTGCGAAGCCGTCATCAGCTCAAAACACGCGTACGTCTCATACTCCTCCTTGCTGCACGCTATCTCCAGCACATTCCCGTCCTCGTCATACGTCTTCACCGTCACCGTATCATTCGGCTCCAAGTCCGCCCACGCCTTCTCCGTCCCTTCCCCCGTGTACCTCTCCCGCTCGAAAAGCTCCTTCTGCCCGCGCGTCAGCTCCATCAGCCGCACCAGGTCCACTACCTTCTTGTACCTCTCCGCGTCCATCCTCCCCTTCACCGGTTTCCCATTCTCTCCCGGAAGCGGCGTCAGCGCGCCCACCACGCGACGAATCCTCCCCAGCGTCTTATCCTTCCGGAACGCGTCCAGCTGCAACGCCACCCGCTCCATAAACTTCGCCATCAGCTTGTCCGCCCGCACTTCGCCCACCGCCTGCATCAGCGTCGTCATCTCCTCCGGCAGCTCGTGCCTCAGAGCCCTCCATGCTGCATCGATTGCATCCTTGCGATCCTTGCCTCTTAGCAGCCCTCCCACTCGCGTCCTCATCAGCTCCTCCCATCTCTCCTGCAGCGGCGGCAGTATCTTCTCCACCTTATCCCAGTGTTTCCCCCAGAACTCCTTATCCCCACGGTAAACCGACCCCTCTAGCAACATCTGCGCTATGCGGTTGTACGCCCCTCTCATCCGCTCATCCCACCCCGTCATCGGCACCATCCGCCCGGCCGCCGCCGCGCTCCCGCTCTCAGCCAACTTCGCGTAGCTCGAAAAATACACCTTGTACGCCTCCAGCCCAAACCGATACGTCGCAGGAAGCAAACTCTCCAGGCTCTCCATCGTCGCCAATGCCTCCGCCGCCAGTTGCACCCCGCGCGCCCGCTCATCTCTGCTATCCCCCAGCATCCTCAGCTCCCTCATCCGGCGCACCACCGCCTCCTTCATCTGGTACACCGCCCGGTCGTAATTAAAATCTCCCGCCGTCCCCAGCCTGCTCTCCAGCAGGTACGAAAAACGCCCCATCCCGCCGAACGTCACCCCGCCCAGCTCCGTCGCCTCACCGGGCACCGCTATCGTCCACGTCGTCGGGCTATTCTCTGTCATCCCGCTCCCCTCTGCCATCGGGTCTCCGTCCTTGCTGCTTCCGGTAAACCTCGCCTCCTGCTCCCCGTGCGAATACCAGTACACATGCGAAATCGCCATATCCTGCATCTTCGCTCCCTCCTTACCCTGCACCATCTTTACCATCGACTCCAGATACGCAAGATTCTCCCTGTTCCACGCATCATCCCCTCCTGCCTTGATAGCCGCCTTGCGCAGCTTAATCGCCCGCTTCAAATACGCCAGCGCATCTTCCACGCTCATACTCCACGCCCCTATCGCGTGCCCTTCTATCGTCTGTATCGCGTGCTGACTCTCATGCAGCAGCGTCTCCAGCACCCTCTCCGGCGTCATCCCCACCCCGGTGTTCAGCGCCAAATACCCGGCTTCCTTTCCCTGCGGTCTCGCAAAAAATCCTCCCGTCCCGTCCTGCACCCTCGGATTGTACAGCCGCACCCGCATATTCCTCAACTCCGGGTACGCCTCATACAGCTCCGGATACTCCAAAATCGCCCCCAAGCTCGCGTCCTTATGCCCGCCCACCGGTGACTTAAGCTGCCCCAGCGTAAACCCCGTACTCAGCCGCGCATTCGCTGTCGGTATCACAAACTTCTCCTTCCCGTCCGCCGGGTCCCGGTACACCTTGTCCATGTTCGCCGCCGCCGTCCTCGCCTTCATCCCCGCCACACTGTAATCCGTCACAGGACTCGCCCCGCTCCTCTCATTCTGCGCATGATACCGCAACGCATTCCACCGGTACGAATAATAATAATCATTCACATCATACACAATCGCCTCCTCCGCCCGTCTATCCAGCGTCTCATTAAACCCCCTCTCCCTCCTCTCCCGCGCGCTCATCCCCGCTCTCTGCGCCACATTCCTCGCCTCAATCTCCCCTGCCGACCTCATATACAACTCCCCTTGCGTATTATAAACATACCCCTTCCCCTCAACATACACAAAATCATCATTCGTATCCTGATACTCTCCCTCCCTCCCCAACTCCCTCATAATCTCCCTCACCATATCATTACTCCCCGCCCCACTCGCAAAATGCTCCACACGCTGAATCAAATGCTGCACCTCGTGCAACAAACTCCTGCGCGCCTCCTCCTCATTCTCCTTCTCCCCCAGCCTTATACGTCCCGTCTTATCCCTATCCAGCGGCGGCATCACCGCCGTACTCCCCCTCTTCCCCTTCGGCTGCTTATCCACCGGCACCTCCTTCATCCACGGATACGCCGCATACAACTCCGGATAACTCAGCAAATCACCCAACTTGCAAAAATCCTTCTCCTCATACTCCGCCTCCTTATACTTCGCCCATCCCCTCTTCTTAATCCGCGCCTTACTCGCATCAATCTCCGCCCTCATCTTCCCATCGTCGCGCCCCTTAAATGCGCGCTTCTTGTACTTCCCCCACGTCAACGCACTCTCCCCTATCACCGAGTAATCCGTTACCTCTTCACTATCCTGCGATTTTTCTTCCACAATTTTCGGTTTCCCCTCAAAATCACTCTTGACGTTTTTGAGATAATCCGCTAATGTATCCTCAGGCGGGGATGCTGGATGATAGGATAACCTGTCCTTAACGTCCGGCTCCCCGTTCTTCTTTTGCATAAGAGTTGGAGTCCCGAACTCATAAAAACGCAACCTCTTCGGGTCCGTCTCATCCTTGCGGTGAATCGCTGTAAAACACACCATCATCTTCTCCCCGTTCACCGTGGCCGGATGTCCGAACACATGAAATTCATCACTAGCGTTCACCATCTTTTTACGATGGTTCCCTTCTTTCTCCCTATGTTCAGGCGTGCCCTGGTATAAATGGTAAGCCTCCACAACAACTTCCTCCATCTTCTTGCCCGTCTCGTTTCTCTTCTGAGACCTCGCCCCTTTCGACGCCACATTTCTCGCGTCACTCGAATCATGGAAATACAGCTTATTCCCCGTTCTTCTAATCACCAGCTCTTTCCCGGCAAGAACCTTTGAATAAAACTCCTTGAAATCATTTAGCCATGACTCCCCGCTATCAGGCGCATTCTTTGGTGTGAAGTTAATTTCAATCGGCTTAACCTTCTCATTCAGGTACTTCTCAAGCCCCGTTGTATCATTCTCTACGCGATACTTCTTCTCCTCCTCTTTATTCTCCTCCTCCCGCGTGCTATAATCCGTCACGCCGCTCTCCCTCTCCCGCAGCATCTGCGCATACCGCTCGAACACCTGCGCCGCCGGCTTCCCCTTCTTTGCCTTATACGCGTCCACAATCTCCTTCATAATATCCTGGTCCGTGAACGGACTCTTCCACCGCGCGCGCTTCTCGTCAATCGCCTTGAGCAGCTTCTTCTTCGCCTGCGGGTCCCCGGCGTCCACTTGGTAAAGCTTCGACAGCTCCTCCGCCTTCTTTTTCGTAAGGTTCCTCAGGAAAGACGCATGGTCATCCAACTCCTTCCTTTTCGCCTTCACATAATCCGCCACGAAATCCCAAAAATCTTCATCCTCCAGCACGCCGCCAAACAAATCCGTCCCCGTGTCCACGCCTGCCGCCTGTTCCATCTTGATCCTCCCCAGCTCCGTCTCCATCCTCGTCCGCGCCTCCGTCTTGCTCCCTCCCTCCATTATCACCTTCAACCCCTTGCCCTGCACCCGCTCGTTGCCCGGGCAAAAGTCCGCTATCGCCAGCGCGTCCGAGTCCTCAATCACCTTGTTGCGCAGAGCGTCCATCACGCTGTCGCACGCGTTGCGCCCAATCCGGTACCCAATGCTGCCAATCTTCCCCTCGCGCGCAATCCCCGCCGCCGTCACCTGCGCATCCGTCAGCTGCTGCTTATCCTCCGCAAACTCACCGCGCACATACATCGCCACCTCCAACGCCGTCGCCTGGTTGTCGCGTATGTTCAGCTCAATATCCAGCCTCCGCGCCCACGCCTCGTTGTACACATTGCTCTCGTCGTACACGTACGCTGAAATCCTGTCCACGCCCGCTCTCTTCGCGTGCGCCAGCCTGTGCCTTCCGCTAATCACCATCATCGTCCCGTCGCTTCTCCTCCACACGCGTATCGGGTCATGGTCCGCAAAATAATCACCCCTCAACGGCGATACCTCGCCCGTCTCCGCATCCGCACCCAGCTTGAACTGCGGCATCATCTTCAACTTCGCAATCGGCACCACGCCGCTCTTGCACACCAGCCCGCGCTCGTCCGCAATCTCCACGCACACGCCGTTGGTAAACCCTTCATCCTTCTGCGCGCCGGGGTCGCTCTCCACCTTCTCCTCCTTCGCGTCGTTCACCTTGTCCGCCGCGTCCTTCACCACCTCCTCGTGCGTCTTGCCCTCGTTCTCCGGCTCCTTCGCAAAATCATCCAGCGCCTTCTTGCCTTGCTCGTTCTCCTGCTCCTCGCGCCGCTCCCGTTCCTCGTCCGCCGCCTGCTGCCCGGCTCGCGCGCGCGCCTCGAATTCATCCGTCTCCTGCGGGTCGCGCACCTTCCCCTGTCCGTACTCAGCATCCAGCTCCGCCTGCCGCCTCCCGCGTTCCAGCATCGCGCGGTGGTACTCCTCCGTCGTCGGCTCCTCGTTCCTGCGCAGAGCCTGCTCTACCGCCTCTTCGCCCACGTCAAAAAGTTTCGCCGCTCCCTCTTCCAGCCATCCCTCCTCCTTCGCCTGCCGCAACGCATTCGCCACGGCTGCCAGCCTCCTCAACTCCCCTTGCAGCACAAACTCATCCGCCATGAGACTATCCACCCAGTCCGGCATGGTCGTCGTGTCCGCCTTGTTCCGCTCCACCATCAACGTCAGCGCGCTCAGCCCTTCCCGCACGTCCTGCTCAATCTTCCTCTCTTCCTCGACGGTCAACCGCCCCGTGTCGGTCGGGTCAAAGTCATCCGACAAGATACGCTTCACCAACTGCGGCTCCCGTTTATGCAGCGTGATAAACTCCTCCGACGCCGCGCGCGTGTCCTCGTCCTTGCTCTCCGCCATGTGCTGCCTCAGCGCATTCAGCCACCGGTACGCCTGCACCGACGTAATGCCGTTGCTCTCCATGAAGTCCCGCGCCCGCTGTTCCGCCAGCTCCTCGGAGACTTCCCGCACGGTCGCGCCGTTCACCAAACTCAGCACGCGCCGTATCGTCTGCCCGTCCGCGTTCCTCCAGCTCGTCACAAAAGCTCTCGACTCCGTAGCCGCCTTCCCCTTCGCATCCTCGATAGCAAGTCTCCCCTCCGTGTCCTTGCCCACCTTCACCAGCTCGCCCAGCGTCTTCTTGCCGTCCAACTCCGGGTGTATCTCCGCTTCGGCTACCTTCCGCGCCTCGGCTTCGCTCTTCCCTTCCTTCGTCAGCTCCTCCACTCTCTTCGCTATCCTCGTCTCCGCTTCCTTCCCTGTCTGTATCCTCTTCCGCAGGTTCACCGCCTCGCGCAGCCACTTGATGTCAACTTCTCCCTTCAACGTGCCCTTGAACGCGTCCAGCAACCTCTTGTTTCCCGCCTCCGTGCTCATGATTTGCATCATGCGCCGCACGTTGTTCGCCACCACGCCGGAGACGTACACGTCCGCGTCCTCCCGGCTCATCGTTATCTTCCTCTCTCCCGGCGTAAACTTCCCTTTCGCGTCCACGCTTCCGCCGTACCGCATCACCACCTTGTCTTCCTTCTCCCCCGGCTCGAACGATACACCGCTCTCCTCCAGCGCAGCTTTCGCCAGCGTCTCTTCCCTCTGAATCCGCACCTGTGCCTGCTGCACCATCTCACGCGCCGCCTCGATACTCCGCCGCGTCGTCGCCTCGAAATCCTTTTCCTTGTTCTGCCGGGCAAACTCCTTAATCTTCGCGTCTCGCTGTGCTACGGGCAAGTGCATCACGCTGTCGTACTGCTCACCCGTTGCGCCCGTAATAATCGCGCCCTTCCTGTCGCTTAAGTGGAGCAGGGTGTTCCTCTTGATACCTCTCGCCCCTGCAGCCGCGCCGAACAATCCCGCGCCTGCCGTGCTCACCCAGTAATTCAGCTTGTCCACCTGGTCCCACCACGCCTCCATCTGCGCTTTCCCCATGTGTATCTTCTCGTCAGTCCCCAGCAATGAATCCGCACCCCACTTCAACGCGCCCGCCGTCGCAGGCATAAGCACTCCCACGTCCAGCATCGTCGTGCCGAACCCGACGCCCGCCGCTCCCAAGATATTCCGCGTCGCACCTCGCGTCCCCTTCATCACCGCTTTGTTCACCGCCGGTATCTTTCGGTACAAACCAAGCCCCATCATCATCGACCCATAATCCGCCGCCGTGTATAAACCAGCCGTCGCCAATATCTGCCACTCTGGCACTTTCCGCCTCCACTCATCTCTCACGCCGTCAGCATACCGCCGCGCCTCCTCCTCGCTCATGCCGTCCTTCATCGCTCCCTGCACCAGCTCGTTATAATGCTGCCGGCTCATCGTCCGCACCCGCGCCGCATTCTCCAAATCCTGCTGAGACCTATGGAACATATCGACGGCTGCACTTCCCCGCGTAAGAGGAAAAGCAAACTGCCCCCACATGACACCCATGCCGCTTAACCCCTCAGCTAAATCAAGCAACTTAGAAGGCTTGCCCTCTTTTGCTTTTTGCTTCCCCGCTTCCATCGCCGCGTTCACCGCGCCCTCGATAGCATACGCACCTTTAGCGTAGGCGTCGCCTCTTTTGCTTTTTATGCCCGCCCTCGTAAGACGTGAAGCCATCTGCCAAGGAGACATAACAATTTTATCCCACAACTCCTCCATCGTTTCCTGCTCCAACGCGCCTTCTCGTTCCCAAAAACCGCCCTCCCGCTTTTTCATTTCCTTTCTGTACGCGTCATCCTGCACGACCGATAAAAACAAGTTGCGCACCTTATCATCCGCTCCCTCCGTCGCGACGTACATATTCCTCGCGTCGTCCACCTTCCCGTAAACAATGTCCCCAAGCTCGTCTTTTTGCCACGCCTGATACGCCTTGTACGCATCCGCCGCGTTCTGCAAATCGCGCAGCGTGTACCCTCCCTTCCTCAGCACCTCAATCTGCTCCGGCTCCAGCTTGTCCACCGTCGTCCCGCCGCGCACAATACCTCCCACCATATCCTCAAAATTCTCCGTACTCTCCCGCACCTTGCGCTGACTCTCCCTCTCCTCCTTGTCCTTCTTGTACGCGTTGCGCAACAGCGCCGTCACACCGCGCGCGTAGTCCGACCTGTTCCAGCTCCCCGTCTCGTCCACTCCTTCCAGCCCTTGCTTCTTCCGCTCCGCCATCGCCTTGCG
>CANQAC010000069.1 GCA_947589345.1 uncultured Akkermansia sp. | reverse complement strand
CGCCGCCTTTGCCGAAAACGCCCATGCCGGTCAGTTCCGCAAGGGACCCGGCAAGGTACCCTACTTCACCCACCCTCGCGCCGTCGCTCAACTCGTCGCTAAGCATTCCTCCGACCCCGAACTCGTCATCGCTGCCTACCTGCATGACACGATAGAAGACTGCCACGTCACTTTCGAGCAACTCGAGTCCCAATTCGGCAAGCGTGTCGCTCAACTCGTCCACTCCCTCACGAACGATGAAGAACGCATCGCCTCCGAAGGCAAGGTTCCCTACATGCGCGACAAGCTGTCTCACCTCTCATCGGATGCTCTTCTTGTCAAACTCTGCGACACCCTGCACAACACCTCGCAATCCACCTCCTTGCGCCAGGTAAACAATTATCTGAAAATCATCCGTGTTCTCGGCAACAGAAGGGATCTCTCTGACGTTCATCGAGAACTCATCAGCAGTATTCGCTCTACAGCCGCAGCCCGCCATTCCGCCGGAGCTTTGACTATCTTAAAAAACGAGTACTGATGAAATCTTGCATTTCCCGATAATTCATCTATTCACGGAAGACCCGAAAATTTCTCCGTAGAAATTTCATAATCTATCTTCAGCTGTCGAGGATTTCTACCTGGCAGAACACCTTGCCTAGTCCAATGCACGAAAATAGATCTTGACAATTTTCTGAAATTTCAGAAAATTAGCTCATGGAAATCAGCGAAGCGCAAGAAAAATTTGTACGCCGTTGGGGAGAAATGGGCGTGCGATGGGGGATAGGGAGGAGTACAGCGTTGATTCATGGATTGCTGTACGTAGTGGGAGAAGCAATGACGGCGGAAGAGATGAGTGAAGCGCTGGGGTTAGCACGATCGAACATATCGACCGGTTTGAAAGAACTGGAGGGCTACGGACTTGTTTACAAAGAATCACGCAGCGGGGACAGAAAAACGTACTACACGGCAGAGGGGGATGTGTGGGAAATAGCGCGACGAATTTTGGAGGAACGAAGGCGGCGAGAAACGCAGGGAGCCATGCGGGCTGTGGAAGATTGTCTGAGTGAAGCGGAGGCAACAGGTGACAAGGAGACCGCGAAGAAAATGCGTGCGATGAAGGAACTGCTGGATGCCGCGGAGAATTTTGCCAAGGCATCGCAAAAATATCCGACGAGCGTATTTCGTCGGGCTCTCAAAATGGGGAGCAAAGTACTACACTGGATTTCACAATGAAAACAATTGCAATCACCGGAGTCTTGAGCTACAGCGGCAGGTATATCGCTGAAGAAGCAGTGCGACGAGGTTGGCACGTCATCGGCATCACCGATTCAGCCGGACGATTACCGAACCCGCACGGGTACGAGCTCCGTCCCATGTCCTGGAGTCCGGGAGGAGAACATGCCCTGGACGGAGTGGACGTATTGGTGAATACCTACTGGGTGCGCTTTTCCTACAGCGGACGCAATCACGCTGCATTCTCGCACACCGAAGCCGTGGAGCACACGCTTCATCTGTTTTCGGCAGCCAAAGCCGCCGGCGTGCAGCGTATCGTACACACCAGCATCACGCATCCGGACGCCGCAAGTCCCCTTCCCTACTTTCGCGGCAAGGCTCAGTTGGAACAAGCGCTGGAAGAAAATGCCACGCCGCACAGCATCCTGCGTCCCGCAATCCTCTTTGGAGACACACCGGCAGAATCCATCCTCATCAATAACATGGCGTGGAGTCTGAGACACCTTCCCTGCGTGGCTACCTTCGGTTTCGGAAGAAAGTACAGGTTGCAGCCTATCCACGTGCGCGACTACGCAGAGTTGGCTATGGATGAGGCTGAGAACGGCACGCCACACCGTATCGTGAACGCCGTGGGGGCTGAAATTTACACCTTTCGCGATCTATGGAAGATGCTCGCAGACGGAATCGGCGCACATCGCCCAATTCTGCCGGTTCCTGACTGGACGGGGCTCATCACCACACGCTTGCTTGGCGCTGCGCTGGGGGACGTCATGCTGACGCGCGACGAGATTAAGGGACTGAGGGAAGACAGGCTGGCCGTGGACGGAGCAACGCCCATCGGCTCGCGCTTGCTGAGCGCCTGGACGAAAGAACATGCCTCCACTCTCGGACGGTGCTACGCCAGCGAGTTACAACGCCGTCGCTGAGAATCAGTCAATGCAAACGAATGATCTCGAGCTGGCGAACCATGCACTGATTGATTTCCCCGTTCATATTGGCGCAGCGGGGAGTATAGCGCAAGGAGAATTCATGGACACCGGCAGGGAGTTGACACTCCAGCATAGCCGTGAGCGAATAATTCTCCCAGCATCCGGCCTCAGTGTTGTGCGGCATGACAAGAACTCCGAAGAATCGTCCATCGCTCCACAGCTCACGAAGCGCGCAAGTATCAGAATCTCGCAAGGAGGCTGTAGCATTGCAGTAACAGACGCGTACTCCATAGCTCCCCGCAGGAAGAGAAACTTTGCCGTATGTGGTGATGCTTGTGCAAGGGCGAGTATCCAGCCAAGCCTGAGCTCGCTCCACAGTATACGACACCGAACCATCGCCTATACGCTCCGGATGAGAAATGGTGCGTGAACCGGGTGCAATATACTCAAGTGGGAGACTGAGAGCCGAGGATTTACCATCGCCCAATGCCTGCACACGGTATGCGCGGTAATGTATGCGAGGGCCATAAGATGCATGGAAAGTCGTTTTTGTGACACGGCGAATAGTCTTACCATTATACGAGATAACGTAGCGAGAAGCGCCCGGCACAGGGTGCCAATGCAGGACGGAAGGCGTGGCATCCTCACACCATGTCGGCGTGGCGAGACCATTGCGGGCTGAAGGATTAACCTGCGCGCCGGGAGCCCCCTGCTCTTTCGCAGAACTCTCCAACTGAAGAACGATGTCAAAGTGCCCGTGCGAACTGAGCGGAATGGAAGGAGCGGAGGGCTGCCCGTTGATAAGAACAGAAGCCAGTTGCGCTCCGTGCCCTGTGACCCGGACATTCAACGTCATGTCGCGAACTTTCAAGCCGGAGAAGCAGTGTGTGCCGCTCAAACTGCGCGGTATGCATGGAGCAAAAGTGAGAGTCTCGGCGTCGATACGCAAGCCCAGCACCCCGTGGTAAAAGAGAGCGAGCATGCCGGCAGCGCTCCACAATTGCGCATCCGAGTTACTCACGGTATCTTCAGCACGTCCCGTGCGAGCATGAAAATTCTCCTTGTTGGTGGCATTAAGCAGAGCTGAACGAAGCATACACATGGCGCTGAACTCCACGCCTCCGGCATTTCTCTGATTGACGTGAGCCAACATTACAAAAGCCTCCACGAATGGCCAAATCGCACTGTTGTGGTACACCTCTTTCAACTCCGGCTTAAACGGGCTGAACACCGGAGTGCCATACGCTGTGCGCCCTAACGATTGCAACACACGGGAGGCCTCATCTCCGGCCAATCCACTGAGTACTGCCAACGCTGATCCCAGTGCATCGATGTGAGAATCACGCAGTCCGTCTGCTGTCAGAAACATGACATATTTTGAACTGTTGACGCGGTGAAATTGAGCATTGATCGCCTTACCCAGTTCATCAGCTGCCCGATCCACACCAGCGGCCTCATCATTTCGCGACGCTTCGCGCAACATGCGGGCTAGTATGCGACGACAAATGTAGTGGAGGACATTTGTACTCAGGGCAAAGGTCTCACCTATTTGAGCGGGTGACATGCCTGCCGGGTAACTCTGCTCACGCCAATCCAGGAAACTTGTTTCCCCCGGCACTAACGGGGTGCAACGCAGAACAGAAGCATCCTGATCCAAGGTTGCTTTGATCGTGTTGATGCAATAGTTGAGCCAATCATTCCCTCCGCCGGATAAATAGATCTCCCATGCGCCCATTGCCCATGACACACGGTCTGTCGAGACAGGCCACCCTCCGCCTGTTCCTGTATCTTGGATGATGACACCATTGCGCACGCGGCTCACTAGGGTACGTCGGCAAGCATCGTGCGCAACAAAGTCGGCGCCAAGAGCCATTGCAAAAGCAATATCGCGGGTCCATACCGTGTTCCAGGATGCTCCGGCAGTAAGCAAACCTGCCTCGTTGCAGCAACTCCACACGTCACGCACAGCCATGGCATAAGCTGCATTGAGAACAGGCAGGTCGCTATGGTAGTGTACGGAATCCTCCGGCAAGGCAGGAACAGCCAGCTCCCTTTGCCCGTCCGGAGACGATAGCAGGAGAGTCCGTTCATTGACAACCTCAGCGCCCAATTGTCCTTCGCGTACCCCGGTTGTCGTGATGCGGAAATGACGCGCCCGGTATCGTACAGAGTTCTTTTGTGAACGGTTCATCATAGTAATAAGCGTTAAAGGATAGCTCCTGGTGTGTAAGAAACAGTGGATGGAAACCGCTGCGCAAGCTCTTGCACCATGGCGCAAAATGCATCTGTCTGGGCGATAGCCATGCCTGTATCGCCGGCGTGTTCTCGGTAGATATCTTGCACCTCCTGCTGAGACAGATGGAGACGAGGATCGTTGGCTAAGCGTTCCATGAGATCATTGCGCGTAGCCTCGCCGCTGCGCAAGGCTCGGGAAACGGCCATGGCGTGTTCTTTAATGACCTCATGGGCTTCCTCACGTCCCACTCCCTTTTTCACGGCTGCCATGAGAATCGTTGTGGTCATGAGGAAAGGCAAATAACGCTCGAGTTCAGTTTTGACAACAGGTCGATACACTTCCATCTGATCGAGTACTGTCAAAAAAGTCTCCAACAAGCCGTCCATGGCGAAGAAAGCATCCGGTAAGAGGCAACGACGAACTACTGAGCATGATACATCGCCTTCATTCCACTGGTTACCCGCTAAACCGCTGGCCATGGAAAGCAGGCCTTTCAGGATGTTGTGGAAACCATTGATGCGTTCACAGGAACGAGGGTTCATTTTGTGCGGCATAGCGCTCGAACCGGTTTGTCCCTTGGCAAAACCTTCGGTGCAAAGTTCGTGGCCCACCATAAGCCGCCACGTGGTGCAGAAACTACTGGGAGCAGAAGCAAGTCCAACGAGTCCGGACACTACCTCAAAATCGAGAGAGCGCGGATAAACTTGACCGACATTCACCCACTTGCCGGGGATACCAAGGTGAGAACATATACGCTCCTCAAGTTGAGCAACAGCGGCGGCTTCGCGACCGAACAGCGAAAGCTGGTCCAGCTGAGTCCCGACAGCCCCCTTGATTCCGCGTACGCAGTAACGGTCCATGATGCTCAGCCATGCGTGCACCCAGTGTACCAGTTCCTCACCGAACATGGCAACGCGTTTACCGAGAGTCGAAGCCTGCGCCGCCACATTGTGAGTCCGTGCAGCAAAAATCAACTCTTTCCATTCATGAGCCTTCCCTGACATGCGCACCAAAGCTGCCACCGATTTGTCACGAACCAGCTGCATGGAACGCCAAATCTGCAACTGTTCCACGTTTTCAGTGAGATCACGACTAGTCATCCCCTTGTGAATATGCTGACAACCGGCCAATTCACAAAACTCTTCGATGCGAGCCTTCACATCATGCCGCGTGACACGTTCCCGAGCGCTGATGGAGTCCAGGTGGATCTCATGCTTTACTCGTTCGTAGGCAGACAAGGCCTCCTCCGGTATATCCAATCCCAGATCCCGCTGCGCTTTCATCACGGCAATCCACAGTTCTCGCTCCAGAAGAATTCTCCCCTCCGCGCTCCATATAGAGCGCATCGCCGGAGATGCGTAGCGCGTGGCCAGGACATTCGCTATCTCATGTTCACTCATTCCTCAGCTCGGTTTGACGCGCGCAGGGTAGCATACTTTCCCTTTCGTGACAAGCTTTATCTTCTTGATCTCATTCACGATGACTGCTCAACATTCTCTGCTAACATCTCCCCCCTGCGGGCTCGTGCAACCTTGTTCTTTTTATGTTAATAACCATCATTTATTTACATGTTAATAACTTGATTATATTGCTTATACACAATACATTACAGACGCATAAAATGGAATCAGATTTTCCCCGATACACTGTTGACATAGAAAGGCTCGTTCGTGATCGGAACCGGTTGTGCCTTATCGCACCAGCAGATTGCCGAGTTCGTTTGAATGGAGT
Organism: uncultured Akkermansia sp.; assembly: GCA_947589345.1. GTDB lineage: Bacteria > Verrucomicrobiota > Verrucomicrobiia > Verrucomicrobiales > Akkermansiaceae > Akkermansia. The sequence continues at coordinate 2,182 of CANQAC010000069.1, read as the reverse complement.
TGTCTGGCTGACCGCGGGTCAAAAGCATGGGACAGGTGCCGCAATTTGCCGAGTCGTGCGAAGCAAGGGAGGGCTGCTTGGACAGCTCTCAGATCTCGCAGTCGATGAGGGGAAGGACCAGATTCATGCCCTGTTTGAACAAACGAAGCGCTCGATGAGCTGGTGTTTTCAAAGGAGCGAGACATGGCGAGAGGTGAATCAAAAAATTCTATGAAAAATCTGTGTGATGAGAATAAAGCAAAAAAAATGACCCGGAAATGCGTTTTCAGCTTGCATTGGTCGTAAAATTGTGCAAGATAGGAGAGTCCCATCGTGATGGGGAGCAAATTTCCTACAGCTATGAGTAACCCTCCTGTTCCTCCGCCTTTCCCGCCGACCGCACCTCAAGCACCGGTTCCTCCGCCTGCACCCGGTATGCCGGTGCCCCCTATACCGCCGTCGGCCCCGCAAGGTACCACGATACCGCTGGCTCGACCAGGCGTTCCTGTTCCGCCTTCGGCACCGCAGGCTACGACCATACCCTTGACTAGGCCGGGAGCGCCGATGCCTCCCTCTGCCCCTGTTCCTCCATCAGCGCCGCAGGCCACGACCATACCGCTCACGCGACCCAGCATTCGCCCGGGAGGTCCGGTGCCGCCACAGGTTGGAGCGCGACCGCTGCAACCGGCGACTCCTGCGGCAACAATACCTTTGACACGTCCCGGTTCGGCTGTTCCGCCATCGCGACTGCGTCCGGCTTCGGCCGTAGCGCCTGCAGCGGGGGGAGGAACACCAACCATCTCCATGCCTGCGGCTACGGTACCCGTACCCGCCGGAAAACCGGCGCCGGCCGCCGCTCCAAAACCGGCAGCGACTGGCTTTGTGAAACCTGCCGGATTGTCGCGTCAAACGGTCTCGAACAAGGTAGAAGAGGACGAAGAAATTGAAGCAGGACCAAAGCCTGTGCATCTCGGTATCTCCATTGCTGCAGTGTTGGTGTCCCTTCTTTTCATTTATGCCGCCTACAGTGCAGACCACACACCGAATCGCGTATCAAGCTACCTGTTCCCTGAACCTCAAGCCGCCGAAAGTGCAGACAGCGACTACGACGCATCTTCGTCGGATGAGGGTTCTGACTCCAGCTCAGATGATGAAGGCTCAGGCGAAGAGGAAGAAGAGGAAGAGTAAACACATACTCAACGGCATAAGCAATTTCATCATCCAATCTAGAACGACAACGGACTATGGCATTACAGATAACAGAAGCAAACTTCGAAGCAGAGGTCATACAGTCAGCGGTACCGGTGCTGGTCGACTTTTGGGCGACATGGTGCGGACCGTGTAAAATGATCTCACCCATCGTAGATCAAGTGGCTACAGAAATGGCTGGCGTCGCCAAGGTGGGTAAAGTAGATGTGGATGGCAATAAGGACTTGGCAAACAGGTTCAATATACGCGCCATTCCTACCCTGCTTTTCTTCAAAAATGGCGAGTTAGTGGACACCATCAATGGAGCCACCTCCAAGGACAACATTTTGGCGCACCTCAAGGCGCTGCTCTGATAAGCGAGAAACAGAGATTCCTCCGGAGCCGTCCCCATGTAAAAACGGGGACGGCTTTTTTTATGTTCATCAGAAATGCCTGCAAAAAGGCAGTAAAAGTTTTGCGTTTTCTCGCTTTCCAAACACTCGTCTTGTGAGGTTTTTCCGTAACCAAGGAAAACCCGACTCCTCCGTAATAAATGACACTCTCGGAATCCTCTACCCCTTCCAGATAGGAATAAAAATTTGATAAAGCAATTCATCACGACGTCCGTGTGGTAGTTAGCGCACATATTGCCCCGAAGCCCCCTTTCGTGCTCGGTCACCGTAATAATTTACTGTCACACTAATCGATCCTACGTCACTTTCTTTGTCAATTCTGCATCGTGCAAATAAGCTGCGTACATGAGTCTTATTACGTTGCTCCGCATGCGCGTTGTCGTTCTTCATCATCGGTCGCGAGTGGGTTACTTTCACCCCTTTCTATTTTGTCCAATACTCAAGCGCCATCCTATTAAAAAACTCCCTCCCGTTATCTACGTTGATGCTCACAATCTCAAACGGAGTCTTCTCCAAAAAGTAGTCAAATGCCTTCCTCATCTCTTCAAATGACGAGTTCCATATCGCATAATTGAGCGTGTAGCCACTCCACACATCCGTCC
>CANQAC010000068.1 GCA_947589345.1 uncultured Akkermansia sp. | reverse complement strand
TACGGAGTAGCCATGATTGCCTATTTACTCGTGAAAGTGCTCAAGCGACGCGCTTCGCATCGCTGGTCGCTGGGAGGATTGGTTCACTACCTACGAATATCACTGCTGAGCACGCAGAACCTGTTTTCGTGGCTAAAGCAACCATATGACATGGCAGGGACGGAAGAGGTTTTAGTGCTCGATAGCACGTAAAGTTTTATGGATTTGCCCAAAAATCGCCAACTCCTGCTATCATCATGCTTCCCTCCCATGAATCTACATTTTCTTGGGACGGATGTGGCTAACAAGACGGCACCGTTGATTAGACTTGCCAGACAGTGTTTGACATGGTAGAATTTTCGGTATGAAAGGGCAGGTGATGTTTGTGGCCGCATTGGGGTGTACGTTGTTGGTTTCTTGTTCCCGTATGCCTTCTGCGTCCCAGTCAACAGTTGCCGAAAGTGTAAAACCGACGGAGGAACAACAGGAAGCTGCCATGCAACTGCTCGGGCAAGAAGAGACGGACGATGCCACTGCACAGGAACCTGTTTCTGCTCAAGAAGAAACATCTGGCGCCATGTATCGCTCGACAGATTCGGAAGAGATGCTTCCGGATCCGGCGCAGCAGAGGGGGCTCCGCTCGCCATCTCTCCCTAAGTTATTGCCCATGGATATGAATGGGAAACTCACCCCAGGATTGTGAAGATGGATGCACCCCCTCGAGGATTTATACCGCAGCCTTTCGTTTATCATCAGGAGGTTGAGTTGTTTATTGATGCACTCAGTAATGAGGGCGATGGGGTGGGACGTGTAGATGGTTGGGTGGTGTTTGTTCCATTTGCCTTGCCCGGGGAGCGTGTGCGCGCGCGTGTCTACCGCAATGAAGACAATTATTCGCGTGCAGATTTGGTGGAGGTTCAAGAACCTTCGCCGTACCGTGTGCAGCCGGTGTGCCCGCTGTTTGGTGTATGCGGTGGTTGCCAGTACCAGAATTTGGCTTATGAGCAGCAGTTGGAGTGGAAGCGTCGGCAGGTGGCAGATTTAATACGGCTTCGAGCAGGTATCGAAGTGCCGGTTCAGCCGACGATTGCCACAGATCAGCTGTACGGATATCGTTCCAAAATAACTCCTCATTTTCATCAACCTAAAGGTGAAAAAATCGGTAGTATAGGCTTTTTGCGCGCGGGAAGTCGTTGCGAAGTGTGCGATGTAGCAAATTGCCCGATCGCCATGGATGCAATCAATGAGGCTTTGCCCAAATTACGGCGACAGGTTCAACAGATGGCAGCGCAGTACAAGCGCGGAGCCACATTGTTGATGCGTGTCAGTGAGGGCGGGGTCATCACAAACCCACGCGCCGTGTGTACGGAACATGTGGGCGGCTTGTCGCTAAATTTCCTGGCTGGTGACTTTTTTCAAAATAATCCGTACATTTTGTCTGCTTTCACCGGTTACGTTGCCAAGCAGGCAAGTAGCGGGGGCGCTCGTTTTTTGGTGGATGCGTACTGCGGCAGTGGTCTCTTTGCATTAACTTTGTCCGGTTTATTTGAGAGGATAGTGGGAGTGGAGGTGAGCGAGAGCAGCGCTGATTGGGCGCGTGCCAATGCTGCCAGCAACGGCATCTCCCATGCGGAATTTTTGGCAGCGAGCGCTGAGGCGATTTTCGCGCGGATCAACTTCCCGGCTCACGAAACAGCGCTGGTGATTGATCCCCCGCGCAAGGGCTGCGATAAGCAATTTTTGGACCAATTATTTGCCTACGGACCGGGGCGGGTGGTGTATGTATCCTGCAACCCTGCCACCCAAGTACGTGATTTGGTTCACTTTCGTGAGGCCGGTTATACACTCACCGAGGTGCAGCCCTTAGATCTCTTCCCTCAAACAAAGCACTTGGAGTGCGTAACCACATTACAGCGTACGTTATGAAACATCATGAAACGCGCCTCTCTCGAAGCGCTGAAGATTATCTGGAATGCATTGGTCACATCTGCCGTGAGAATGGTGTGGCACGAGTAAATGATATCGCTCAGCGTCTTCATGTGAAAAAGCCGAGCGTTACTGTGGCCGTTCGCCGACTGGCTGAACTGGGCTACGTGAGCTATCAGCAGTACTCCCCCATTGAACTCACGCCACGTGGTCATCAGTATGCCAATCGCGTGATTCAGGCGCACAGTATATTACGCCGTTTCATGAAGGAGGTGGCTGGGTTGAGTAGTGAACGAGCCAACGAGACAGCGTGTCTTATTGAGCATATACTGACTCCAGAGGAGATACACAAGCTGAGCGAGCGATTGCCCGCCCGTGGTGATATCTGAGAACACACCTGAAGAATTTCACGAATTATGTCATATACAAACCGAGAGGGCATGAGCATTACCACAGCCCTCATTATCTCAAACATTATCGTTTTTTTGATTAACAATTTGGTGAAGGTGCCTGCATTCTACGGAGTGGCTAATGTGATGTCGCCGGAACTTGAGCCAATTTTGTACGTGCGCGGGGCATATTCGTGGTACACCTGCTTTGGGGAAGGTCAGATATGGCGACTCATAACTTATCAATTTTTGCATGCTGGCATATGGCATTTGGTTTTCAACATGTGGGCGCTTTATTTTTTCGGATATGCGGTGGAAAGTTTCATGGGAGCGCGGCGTTACCTAATTTTTTACCTGTCATGTGGCGTCGCCGGGGCGTTATTCAGTTCACTGGTATACGGGCTCGGCGTGGTGAGTGGCCCGGATTCGACAATGCTTGTGCAATATCCGCCCATTGCGGAACTCATGATTAGTACCGGAGTGACGCCTCAAGATTTTTGGCAGTTGGTGCCGTTGGTGGGAGCCAGCGCCGCCATATACGGCGTGCTGGTGGCAACGGCTTTTTTATACCCGCGCAGTACTGTTCAGTTGCTGTTTCCACCGATTGCCATGACGATGCGTACCTTTGCGCTCATGGTGTTGCTCATTGCTTTTTTGACTGTCACTTTCAATGGCAATAATGCCGGTGGTGAGGCCGGGCATCTTGGAGGCATTATTTTGTCTGCTGTCATCATGTGGATATGGCGTCGTCGCACGTTAAAAGACCGAGAAGCATGACGGCAATTTTTGATATGGATGGAACGCTTTTCGCAGGGGATTCGCAACTTCGGTTCGCGCGTTGGATTCTGCGGCGGCATGGATGGAGGCGGTTGTACTTATTGCTGGTGATTCCTGGGCTTGTATTGAGGGCGTTGGGCCTTTTGAGCACTCAGGGTATGAAGCGACTATTTCTCTCTTATGCATGGGGAATGAAAAACACAGAGTTGGCACGCGAATGCGAACTATTTGTTGATCAGGAATTGATCCCAGCCATATACGCTCCCTTGGAAAAGCGCCTTAAACAGCACCTTGCGGACGGAGATGAGGTCGTACTTTGTTCGGCATCCCCGGAGTGGTGGGTGAGTTTTTTTGGCAAGAGACTGGGGGTTGCTCGCACCATAGCCACACCGGTGCAACTGCAGGGAGAAAGAGTACCTCTGTTGCCGAAAATTCCGCCGCCTGGCAATAATCGCGGTCACGCAAAAGTAGAGCGTTTGAGAGCGTGTGGTGTTGATCAGGCGCAAGTGGGTTACACGGACAGCGCAGCGGACCTTCCCATGTTGGGCATCTGTGAACATGCAGTGTTGGTGAACCCATCTGCGAGTTTAATTCGCCGCCTGCCGCAGGCTGAGCTGATCTGTACAGAAGGTCGGTATGAACATGGTTTCCCCTACGTGTTGCGCTGCCTGATTGGGGTGTAAAGCAGCTTGACAAATCATGGGATACAAGCTAGGATGCCCGTGTGGGACAGACCGCCGCCAGCGATGCAGAACGGATGGATTTGCGAAGTCTTGTGAAATCGTACCTTACGGGCTTGGTGGCTCAGGGAAAGAAGCGGTTGGCTCTGGAAGATGAGGCTCGCTCGATCTTGCGCAAGTGGATGTTGGCAGCGCGTCGCGGCGGAGACGAAGCCGGGAGCTTGGGAGGGAAGGGGCCTGCACAGGAAGTGCAGATAGATGCCGGCGCAGAGGGGATTAAGGTTTCCTTGCGTGAGATGGTGGGAGATGTAGCGGATACCCCGCCGGAGACGCCGGAAAAAGTTCCCGTTTTTTTCCGTCCTGCCGGCAGGACTCGGGAGGAAATATGGGAGCAGGCGAAAAAATTGCTCCTTCGTTGGGAACCGTTGCGTGAACTCGGTACGCTGCGCGATAAGATGGTGTGGGGCGAAGGCGCACCGGAGGCGGATATTATCTTCGTGGGGGATGCTCCCAACTATTACGATGAGCAGGAAGGTCGTCCTTTTTGTGGTGAAGCCGGCACGAAACTGGACGAAATGTTGCGTGCTATGGGACTTGCCCGCAAGGATGTTTACATCACCCATTTGGTGAAATACCGACCCAAAATGCCACGCCAAACTACTAATAACCGCGCGCCGGACGCGGAGGAAATTCGCCTTTCCTTGCCCGTGCTGGAATTTGAGGTGCGGTACGTGCGTCCGAAAGTGATTGTGGCGCTTGGTGTGGTGGCTGCCCGTGGCATCATTGGACAGGGGGAGTTGCCCCTCTCCGCATACCAGCAAATGAAAGGCCTTTCCTACTGTGGCTCATCCGTCGTGGTCACACATCACCCCAGCTACTTGCTACGTACATCAATTCTTGCAGAACGCCGCAAACTTTGGGAGGAAATGCTGCGTGTCATGGAGCTTGCCCACCTTCCCATCTCTGCCAAGCAGCGTGGCTATTTCTTGCCCAAAGATTAATTGTTTTTTATTTGGTTGAGAGGGCTGTTTTTTGGGGGGCTCAGTCTCAGAACGATTCGATCATTTTTATGAGCTTTTCGGCCTTCGGATGTCTTCCATGACTCGTTCCCATTGCCATCGAGGATAAACACGTGAGGAAAGGAGAGCAAAATTTGTCCAATTACCGAACAATTTTGATCCAAACACTCGAATAATTTTTAGCCAATGAAAGAATGAAGACCCAGCTCAGGCTCGCGGAGACCATAGGTCCCCGACATGTCTCTAGTTCTCTTTCTTGATGGTCCTCATCGGCGTGGAGACCTATGCCTGCCGCCGCGACGACGGTGCGCCCGTCGTGCCGCTCAGCACGCTGCGTCCGTAACCCTGTACCCTCCTCACTCCTTCGCGCCGTGCTCCTTGATGAGCTTGATGACATCATCACCCAGCTTCTGCTCTTTTGCGAGCTGCAAGATGGATTTGTCGTCTTTGTTCTTGTGGTTTAAGTCAACTCCGGCTTCAACAAAAGCGGGCAGCACGCCGGCGATCCTCCATTCTTCTTTTGCAGAGGAAATATAGTTGCCGAGGAGGGAGTTGTCGTTTTCGTCCGTCTCATTCGGATTCTCGCCTGTTTTGAAAAATGCACGAAGGGCTTCGGTGTTGCAGCTTCCGTCGTCACTGTGGTCTTTTTTTGCCCACGCCATCAGCTCCGGTTTGTAACCGTGCTTCTTGAGGATTTGAATGATGTCAATGTAATCCTCGTAGAGTCTGGCGGATTTTCCGCCATGACCGCACTTCATGTGATCACCGAGGAGGAGGTCGGTCATGTTCTTGGGGATGCGGGCGCCGAGCTTCAGCAGCGGCTCGATTTCCTCCGGATCCACGACCCGGAGTTCTCCGGGGTTGATTCCCTTTTCCTTGAGCAGCTTCACGACCTCCACCGCACCTTCCTTCATCGCGAGGCTCATGGCGGAGTCCTTGGAGTCCTCTTCCTCTACGCACACGGTCGGATCCACTCCGGCGTCCAGCAGACGCTTGGCAATCTTGCCGCCCCAAATACCGTTGATCATGAGGGTGGTCCATCCGGTGGGCGGCCAGTTCTGTTTACTTTTCGCTAGCGGGTCGGCGCCGGCGTCGAGCAGCATGAGGGCTAGCTTCTCCCGTCCGGCGGGGGATATCTCCGGTCTTAGTTCCTCAGCGAGGATGTCCTTGGGCACGTCCGCCCCCGCCTTGATCAACTGCTCCACCATGTGCAGGATGTCCGCCTCGATTTTCTCACTGACGCGGTGAATGTAATCTTCGTCAAAATCTGCTCTAAGTCCGCCGCAAGCGGCATAATAGATGACGCCATTCCCCGCAGAATCCTTGGCATGCACATCGGCACCGGCATCCAGCAAACGTTTTACAATCTCGGTGCGATGTGTAGCATTTTCCTCCCCCCTTGCGGAATTAGCGGCTGCCATCAGCGGAGTCATGCCGTAGGGTTCTTTTTGATCGTCTTTTACCTTTTTGCCCGGTGCGTTGGGGTTAGCTCCGTGGGCGAGGAGCAGTTGCACATCCGTAAGGTTAACCTCGTCTGCTGCTTGATGAAGGAGCGTTGCATTAACTTGGTATAGCAGCGTTTTGCTGTAGGATGAACTCACTTCCACAGGCAATGTGTTCACATCGGCTTTGGCTCCGGCATCAATGAGAGCGAGGATAAAACTTGCGCTTGCCTGCTTCGTCGCCTCTTCCAGAATTTTGTCCGGGTCTTGAATGGTCGCCCCCGCCTTGAGAAGAGTTCGCAGCATCGCCCCGTCGCCCTTTTTGATGACCGCCTCCATGAGCTTTTCGTTCTTGGCATCCAGTCCGGCGTCCAGCAGAGCTTGCAGCATTTTTGCATCGGGGAGGGAAGAAAATAATTCCTGGTTTTGGAGCAGAGACGAATCTTGTTTCAGGAGCGCGAGTACGGTTGCTTTTTGCTTCAGTTGAAGCGCGAGCCTCATCTGCAGCCCGGGATCAACAATGCCTGTCTTCACCCCGAGCGCGCGGAGGAGTTGCAGCAGTTCCGCGTTCGCCTTGGAGAGGTCCTCCGGGAGAACGAACTTTCGTGCGCCGATGCGGTAAAGCAAGGCAAGTTCCATTGGTTCCCTCATGCCCCAACCCTCCTTCCATTCCATATTTTTCAGCTTGCTGAGGTCCTCTGCTTTTGCCCCACGCAGCGGAAGAATCGCATCCACTATTGAGTAAAAAGAGATATCTTCGCCCGGAGTAATGCCCCGATATGTATACATGTCACGCGCTTCTTGGCGGCTCAGCGGCTGCTTTTCCTTCTCGAGCGCCGTCAGGAATTCGCGCATGTCTCCATGGGCCACGCTGCCCGCCGTCTTGCCCTTCTTGCTTTTCTTGGTAACATCCGCGCCCTTCGCCACGAGCCAGCAGGCGGCGAGGCGGTTGCCCTGCGCGGCGGCATGCATGAGCGCAGTCTGTCCATGCTTGTCCGTGGCGTTGACATCGCCGCCCTTTTCAATCGCCTTGAGCTTTTGGAGCAGGGCGACCGCTTTCTTCTGCTCCTTGCTGAGCTTGGCGTCCTTCGCCTGCTTCCCCGTGCCCGCCGGGAAGAGGAGCTCCACTCCCTGCTGCGGAACAACCGCCGCGTCTTTTTCCTGCCCTCTCACCATGCCCAGACCCATCAGCACAGCAGCGAGCAAACATGCGATAAAACGCTTACATGAAGCTAATAACAAAATCGGGGGGGGTAGCGGCGGAGTTCATCGTGATGTTTTTATGGGAGTAACGCCAATCTACCATAACCCGCCGAGCGAGGCAAGAGAAATAACAGGTGGACAACGAAAAGTCGAGAGACGAGCTCCTCTTCACTCCTCCTTCGCGCCGTGTTTTTAGCTGTGATTTACGGAGCGTTTGCCGATAGAAGAATACGACAATGTGCGATGGTTCTTCATTTTGGATAAGCCAAGGATAAGAAAACTAGGCGACCAATCGGGGAAAGGGGCAATTTTATTATTGCTTGGGTTGCCACATTTTTCCCGGGAGCCACTCATAGGGAAAAGGACGATTGTGGATAATTGAATCGGCGACAGGTCTTAAGAACAAGGAAATATCTTTCATGACGTTCTCAAAGGATTGCGGTGCCGATTGAGTTATTTCCAGAAAGTTTCTCCATCTATTTTGCATGTTGGGATCGGCAGCCAGCGACAAAGCATCATTTAAAACAGATTCATCCAACGGAGTTCCGCGGTGCGACAAGGTTTCTCGTATAGCTTCCTGCAAAATGGTGCCATCAAACTTTTCCTTTTTACTGAGAGAGTATATATCCCAGAAGTCTTTTGTGCGCCCTGAAAGAGCCTGCCAGACAATCATAGCATCAAATTTCTCAGCGATGACACTTTCGAACGAGTATGTCAAAACAGATACATGGGGCTGGTCCGGCAAGATGGGGCTGAGAATACGCTTTACCGGTTCAGGAACAATTTTATCTCCTACTCCCAAATCGATGGAGAGATCCACATTCGTTTTTTTGATATGCGCCTTAAGTTGTGCGTGGATGCCGGAATAAGTATGCTGGTGAGTAGAAGTGTGGATTTTTTCAATACTAAAAGAGATAAAGTCATTATCGCCTGGTATGTTGATGATCTCTTGCAAGAGCTCTCGTACACTGCCTTCCTGATTATTGTAACGATGGAGCAGGAAGTCGGCGTCCATGGTAGTCCTCGCAGGATTTGACGAGGTGTAGTACAACAACAAACCACCCTTCAAAATGAGATTGTTTGCGTAACGGCTGTGCGAGAGTCTTCGAAGGAA
>CANQAC010000067.1 GCA_947589345.1 uncultured Akkermansia sp. | reverse complement strand
TTTCTGAGGAAACAAATCAACCTTCCTTTTTTTGTCTTCTCTTACCCTCCCTCATTATTTTCTTGGGACGGATGTGAAAAAAATAAAACGTTAGCGAGATTATGCTTGACGTTCCGTCGGGAAAAGAGTAAAGTAGGGGCCCCGTGCTGCAAATATTGCCCGGGATTATTCAACAAAACAACCCACACACGATGAAGACCCACGTTAAGAAAGGCGATGAAGTTCAAATCATTGCTGGCAAGAACAAGGGCAAGCGTGGTGTTGTCTCCTCCGTAAATGCTGTCAAGCAAACCGTTATCGTCGAAGGTGTCAGGAAACTTAAAAAGGCGACCAAACCCACTGAAGCGGATCCAGAAGGCGGCATCAAGGAGATCGACGGCGCCATCCACATCTCGAATGTGAAGAAAGTGAGTTAACGCCTGTAAAGGTCAAGACTCCGCGCTTAAGCCAACCAAAACAAGCTGACCCGCTGAATTATGAATACACCAACACTGCTGAAATACTACAAAGAGAAAGTCGTTCCGACTCTCCGAGCGAAGCATCAGTACTCCAATGTCCACCAGATTCCACGACTTGAAAAAATCGTGGTGACTACCTGCATGGGAAAACATCCGGATCGCAAACAGGCTGTGGAGGATGCTGTCGCTGAAATTGCTAAGATAACCGGTCAAAAACCCTCCATCACCTACGCCCGCAAGAGTGTGGCCAACTTTAAACTGCGGGAGGGAGAAGTACTCGGTGCTCGCGTAACCCTGCGCTCCACGCGCATGTGGGAATTCCTTGATCGATTCATCAACGTAACCGCACCAAACATTCGTGACTTTCGTGGCTTGCCCGCGAAGTCCTTTGACGGCCGCGGCAACTACGCCATCGGTATCCCGGATCAATCCATTTTCCCGGAGATTGAGCTTGACCAGATCAAACGCAATATTGGTTTTGACATCATCTTTGTGACAACGGCTCCGACGGATGAGGAGGGACGCGACCTACTCAGTGAGCTGGGGATCCCGTTCCGCAAGCCGAGCAAGAAGACGACAGAGGAAACCGCCTAACCCATTCTACTACCATGGCTGTATTAACTGATCCTATCGCAGATTTTTTGACTCGTGTGAAAAACGCTGGCCGTGCGCACAATGAGTCTTTCACGGCTCCCCACTCCAAAATCAAGGCAGAGATTGCCCGTATCCTCCAGGAGGAAGGTTACATCTGGTCTTTTGATGTCTCCGGTGAGGGGAAAAATAAGATTATCACCGTGAAGTGTAAGTACACTCCAAGCGGTAAATCCCTTGTTACCGAGGTGAAACGCTGTTCCCGACCGGGGCGCCGCCACTACGTCACCTCCGATCAGATTCCCACGGTTATGAATGGCCTGGGCATCTCCATTGTCTCAACCTCTCAAGGTCTCATGACCGGCGCCAAAGCTCGCAAATCAAGCATTGGCGGTGAACTCATCGCTCTCGTCTGGTAACCCTCAACCCACTTCTTCATTATGTCTCGAGTTGGTAAGAAAGTTATCTCCATTCCCTCCGGTGTCACCGTTTCCTCTAAGGATGCGCTGGTCACCGTCAAGGGATCCAGAGGTGAGTTGACATGGACTCTGCCGGAAGGCATTTCCATTTCGGTTGACGGCACCGAGCTGAGCGTAAAACGTGCAGACGATTCTCGCCGCTTGCGCGCTCTGCACGGCACTAACCGCTCTCTGCTCTCCAATATGGTGGAAGGCGTCTCCAAGGGATTTTCCAAAGAACTTGAAATCGTCGGCGTTGGTTTCAAAGCTGCTGTAAAGGGTAAGCAGCTCGACCTCGCGCTCGGTAAATCGCACCCCATCCTGCATCCCATCCCGACCGGTATCACTGTCACAGTGACCGAAAATACCAAGATTAAGGTAGAGGGTATCGATAAGCAACTTGTCGGTCAATTCGCCGCTGAAGTGCGTGGGTACTACCCGCCCGAACCCTACAAAGGCAAGGGGGTACACTATGTGGGTGAACATATCCGCCGTAAGGAAGGTAAGAGCGTTGGCAAGTAATCATTTTAACTTTCAATGATATATGAGTACGATTAATCGTAAAGCCGTCCGCAGCCGTGTTCGCACACGCATACGCAAGAAGATATCCGGCACCACGGGACGCCCGCGTCTGGCTGTCTTTTTCTCCAACCAACATGTGTACGCTCAAGTGATCGACGACACGAAGGGGCATACCCTTTGCGCCGCTTGCACCAAGAAGCTGGGGCTCTCCCGCGCCAATGTAGAAACGGCCGCCAAGGTTGGTGAAGACATTGCCAAAAAGAGCTTGGCTGCGGGGATTTCCGAAGTTGTCTTCGACCGGGGTGGGTTCCTCTACCACGGCAAGGTTAAAGCGCTGGCAGACGCCGCGCGTGAAGCTGGTCTTAAATTCTAATCGCCCAGAACAATGAGTACTGAAGAAACACAGGACAACGCAGTAACCAACGAGGTGCCTCCCACCACTGAAGAAACTGCCCAGACTGCACAGCAGGTTCACGCTCCTCGCGCTCCGCGCAAGGATGGCGTCTCTGCCCCTCGTAATGCTCAGCGTCCCGGGCGTCGGGATGCGGCTTTCTCTCGCCGTGGTGCTGAAGGCGAGGACGGTCCACAGTTGGTCGAAAAAGTCGTCTATGTCAACCGTTGTGCGAAAGTGGTGAAAGGTGGTCGTCGCTTTTCCTTCTCCGCCCTCGTTGTGGTAGGCGACCGCAACGGCAAAGTCGGTCACGGCTTTGGTAAGGCAAATGAGGTGTCTGATGCCATTCGTAAGGGTACTGACGCAGCCAAGCGTGCTATGAAGAGCGTTGTTGTTGTGAATGAGACCCTGCCGCATGAAGTCTACAGCGAGTTTGGCGGAGCCAAGATTGTGCTTAAGCCGGCTGCACCGGGTACCGGTTTGGTGGCTGGTGAAAAGGTACGAGCTGTATTGGAAGCCGCAGGCGTGAGCAACGTGATTGCTAAGTCTCTCGGTTCCTCAAATGCGGCAAACGTTGTAAAAGCTACCATGCAGGCTATGCTCACTATGCGTACAGCCGACCAGGTGCTTTCCTCCCGCGGCAAGAAAAAGAAAGAAAAGGAATCCGTGTAATTTAACCGTTCGTTACGACCATGTTGACACTTAATTCTCTGAAACCAACGCCCGGATCTAAACACCGCAAAAAACGCATTGGCAACGGTGAAAGTTCTGGCCTCGGCAAAACTTGCGGCAAGGGCAACAAAGGGCAAAAAGCTCGCTCAGGCGGCTCTATCCGCCCGGGATTTGAAGGTGGTCAAATGCCTCTGCATCGCCGACTTCCCAAGAAAGGCTTTAGTAATGCTCGTTTCCGCAACCATGTGTCCATCATCAATCTCTCCCAGTTGGAAGCTTTCTTCAATGCGGGGGATACGGTGACAGAAGTGGAACTGCGAGCAGCAGGGCTCGTGAAAGGCACGTGCAGTGCTGTGAAGCTTCTGGGCAATGGGGAGCTGGGCAAAGCTCTGACTGTATCGGTCGACTTTGCAAGTACCACTGCAGCACAGAAGATCGCTGCAGCCGGTGGCACACTCACAATACTCAGCCAGCAAGCTAAAAGCTGATTAGCATTCAACGCACACCCGGTAGAGCCTCCTCTGCCGGGTGGCGCGGATCCCGCAGAGGCAAGCTCGCGCGCACACACGGATTGCCTCAGCTCAAAAAGGGGGGGCATCTTTTCCTCTCTTACAGAACTAGCTACTTGCTATGATAGCCGCCTTTGCCAACACTATGAAAGTTCCGGAACTCCGGAGCCGCATTCTCTTTACACTGGCTTTAATCGTCGTTGTACGCTTAGGTGTGCATCTTCCACTGCCGGGAGTAGATGTTCACGCTCTCACGACGTATCTGCAGGAGCGTGCGGCAGACGAGGGCGGTCCCCTTGGCGCTTTAGGAGCTATCCTTACCATTTTTTCCGGTGGAGGTTTGCAGCAATGCGGTATCTTTGCTTTGGGCATCATGCCGTACATCTCTGCTTCAATCATGACCCAACTGATGGGGGCTGTTCTTCCCTCATGGAAGAAAATGCTTGAAGAAGAAGGCGGGCGCCAAAAAATGACGAGGTACACGCGCATCTTGGCTATCATCATCGCCATCGTGCAGGGATTTTTGCTCACTCGTACGTTGGAGAATCCTTCAAATATTGGCTTGGATGTCGGCAACCTCGTCATGCATCCGGGTTGGATTTTTACTCTTTCCACGATTTTCATCATCGTCACCGGCACTATGTTCCTCATGTGGATTGGCGACCAAATTACCGAGCGTGGTATCGGAAACGGCATCTCGCTTATCATCTCGGTAAATATCATCTCAGCTCTCCCGGGCGCCTTTTCCATGGCTTGGAAAACATTTGTGATGCGAGATGGCACCCAGATCAATCCTTTGGGTTCTCTCGCTCTTGTTGCTCTCATTCTCTTCATGATCATCGTGGTGGCCCTTGTCGTCACCGTCAGTCAAGCGCAACGGCGCATTCCTGTCCAACAGGCCAAGCGAGTGGTGGGTCACGGAAAGATGACTCAGGGCGGCACGACGTACCTGCCGCTCAAGCTCAACTACTCCGGTGTGATGCCGGTAATTTTTGCCACAGCCATTCTTGCTCTGCCTGGCATGCTTGTGCAACAACTCTTCTCCGGTGATTCTCTCTTTGCATCCATCGTTTCCTCACTGCTCTCACCGAGTGATATCTGGTACTACCTGATCTCCTCGGCTATGATCTTCTTCTTCTCCTTCTTCTGGGTGGCCACTATGTTCCAGCCCCAGCAAATCTCAGAAAACCTTAAGCGCTCCGGCAGCTACATCCCTGGCGTTCGCCCCGGTCCTCCCACTGCGGCCTTCCTCGATCAGACGATGACTCGCCTGACTTTCGCCGGCTCGCTCTTCCTGACTCTTATTTATTTCTTGCCCAGCTTACTTTCAGTATTTGGTGCCCTGCCCCACGTGGTTACACAGTTCTTCGGCGGTACCTCCCTGCTCATCTTGGTAGGTGTACTGCTGGACATGATGCGTCAAGTGGAGGCCACTCTCCTGCAGAAGAACTATGACGGCTTTATGCGCAAAGGACGCTTGCGTGGTCGCTATTCCCACATCCAGGGAACTGGCGCACCGGCGGACAGTAAGGGGCTCGTTGTGCTTTGGGTTCTTATCGCCCTTGCTGTCCTCGCCTGCATGATCATCATCATGCCGTAATTCCCTGTGTCTCCCGCTCGCACACGCACTTTGAGAATGTTTTTCAAAGCATTCGACGGTTCTGCATCCCCTTTTTCTCCGCTTCTTTGCATGGTCTGTCTCTGATTCTGCCCTTTCCATCGACCGGAGTTGCGAATTGAAAAATAGAAGTGGGAGATGACAGGGAAGTTGAGGTCTTGCAGAAAGGAGTATTCATGGGCGACTTTGATCAAAAATCTGCCCGGCAAAAAGCAGCATTAAAGAACTTACCGCTTCTAAACTCACGAGTCATCCAAGTTGAAACCTAATGCCCAAGGCAGGGTCTCGGGCGCTTCGCTGCTTCCCACTCCTATCCTGATAATTGAGCAGAATGCGTGAAATACTCTCTAATCTCAAAGCCAAGTTTTTACGTTGTCCCCTCTTTGGTTTACGGTAAATGACGCTGTAATTGAGGGCAAGGCGCCGAACTGCCTCACCGATGGATTCTTCTCCCGGACTTGTTTTTGAGGGGCGGGGGGGAGGGGGAAGAACTCCATCCTACTTTGACAACATGCAACAAGCACCTTTTTTGTGCCTGTTCTGTGGCATCATTTTTGAAGCAATGGAGTGAGAAAAAGATTCAATTATATGTTATTCAGAGCTTGCAAAAAGCACCAGTATTTGTTAGTTTGAATGACACCGTGCAATATGTGAGCTCATAAAAATGCAGGAAAATACACATGGTGGGCGTATCTGCCCACGCAGGAGGCTCTATGGAACACTGATTGTTGGGATCGGGGTCATGCTTGGAGAAATGCCGGAGTATGCAGAAGAAACAACATCTGCCGTCATGCGGGATGAAATTGCAGCATTAGCGCAATCCCAACCTGAGGAGGACGAACGTACGCAACGACTGCTGGTCAAACTGATCAAAAAAATGCGGGAAATAGACGCCGGTGGAGATGTGAACGCTCTTGATTCTTTCAACCAGACAGCTCTCATGTACGCATCAGCCATCAATCATTATCCTGCAGTATGCTGGCTCGTGGCTATGGGAGCAAAAACGGATCTAAAAAGCTCCAAGGGTAAAACTGCTCTGGACTACGCTACCCATGCACGTGTCCTTGCTTTATTACGCATGGTTGATGTGGCTGATGCCAACAAAGCAGTAGTTGAAGAGTCATCCCACATGGACATGGGGAAATTGGCTTTGCGGGTTCGAGCCTCAAGGTTGACTCAACTTGACAATCAGCCTGATGTGATTATAGACGAATCCTCTCCCGGAGAAGTCAGGCAACTTGCTCTTGCCCTGCATCTCCCTTTGAATGAACCTCCACCTGCCACGGTGCAGACTTCTTGTGATGTCAAAGCGGATGAAGCGCTGCTTCATGGCATCCTCAGCGGTACTGATAAACTGCCCGATTCTACGCCGGATATTCCGACTCTCATTAACCGCCTGCACAACAACGGTTGGAAACCGAATGCCCACACCTGGCAACTCTTCCTTTCAGAATACTTAGCCTCGAATCATCCGCCCCGCAGTATCGATGAGACCGGCGAAAAAGACGACTTACTTATTCTGCAGGCGCTTGCACGAGCTTCCGATGGAAAAGCACCGGTTGACGCAGCAACCCTTTTGCCTGAAGCCTCACCCTTTTTACCAGCGCCGCACATGGCGCGCTTGATGGGGCAGCTTCTTCTGCTCGGTGCGTCTCCCAATGGAAAGGGTGATCAAAAGGTGGACCGAACGCCTCTCTCCTCGGCAGTTTCAGCTAATGACGAAACTTTGGTGCGTGCTCTTTTGGCCGCCGGAGCAGATGCTAACGCAAAATTTTCGCCAGATCGTATCACTGCCCTACACCTCGCTCAGACGATTGATATTGCCAAGACACTTCTTGTTGCCGGCGCTGACGTGCGTACTGCGGATGAATCCTGCCACATCATCCCATTTCTGGTATCCCACCCGCGCGCAGGGCAAGATCTAGCGGCTCTTTGCCAATTTTGGGCGACTCACGGTGCAAACGTCAATTCATCAGCTATCTCCTCCATTCACCCGGATGTTCCACCGGATACTTATATCAGCCTGATCCGCCTTTTTGGAGGCGCCGCAGGAGTGAATGTCCGACTTAACAGAGGAAGAACTCCTCTGCATTCTGTCGTGAACTCTCCTGCGCATGTGCAAGCGCTCATCAAGGCCGGCGCTCAAGTAAACGCTGCCGACGGCGATGGAGCTACACCTCTTCATATTGTGTCTAATCAGGAATCTGCGCTGTTGCTCACCCGTGCCGGAGCAAATTTGTCTGTCCCAGATAACGCTGGTCTTATGCCCCTGCACCGCGCGCTTGAAGATCCTGAACGCGTGGCGATCCTTATCCGAGCAGGTGCCGATGTGAATGCCAAAGACGCTCACGGACGCTCCTCGCTGGAACTGACAACCAATATCAACACGCTGCAGCTACTTATCCGAGCAGGCGCCGATGTAAATGCCAAAGACTCCTCCGGGCAGACGTTGCTCCATCGACTTGTCAATTCTCCGAGTCACGTAACGACTCTTCTGCAAGCTGGCGCAGAGGTCAATGCGGCAGATATCCAGGGGAGAACCCCTCTCCATCTCGCCACTAACCTTAATTCTATCCACCTCCTCGCCCAAGCCGGAGCCGCGCTGAATGCTCCGGATGCCCACGGTCTCTCCCCCCTTCACCTCGCTGCAGACTCCCCGGAACGCGTAGAAGCTCTCATCCAAGCCGGAGCCGATGTGAACTCAACCGATCCCTCAGGGAGATCTCCCCTGCACATCACCACTTCCGCACGCACAGTAGAGCTGCTCGCCCGGGCCGGAGCCGACGTCAATTCCGTGGATAACCTCGGCAACACGCCACTCATGGCACATGCGGCTGTGGACAACCCCGTCGACGTATCAGCTGCCGAAGCTTTGCTGGATGCCGGAGCTGATACCACCGTCCTGAATCATCAAGGAGCCAGCGCCCTGAAAATCGCCCACAAACGTCCGGATAATCGCCGTCTCATCATTGAACTCTTTGAGCAGCGGAATATCACCGACATCATGCTTGATCCTCAAGCTCGCGATGCCCAGGGCCGTACCTCTCTCATGCTTTTGGTCATGGACAGCAGACCCCACATTCCCACCATTCAAAAACTCTTGACTGATGGCGCCGATGTCAATGCTTTGGACCATCGCGGCTACTCTGCCATTATGCACCTGTTAACCACTTGCGATAACCCTGAACTCCTCGCCTTGCTCCTGGATGCCGGCGCCAGAATCGACCTCTGGAGTCGTGACAGAAAAACCCCACTCTCTCTCGCCCAAGAATTCCATCGAGATGCCTCGGCCAAACTTCTCACCGAATACAACATCTCCAAGTTTGACTACATCATCTCGACTGTCCTGCCAAAAGTCCAATTTCCCGAAAGCTATCGCTCCTTCCGCAACCGCAGCGACTATCCTCTGACCTATGATACTTGGCGCGATCCAGATGCATTAAGCGCCTCCGGCAAATTCCTCGTCGTGATTAATCTCTCCTCCCAACGCGGACTTTTCATCGTAGCCAACCGTCCCGCCATGGACTTTCCTGTCTGCACCGGCAGAGCTCCCAGACACGCCACCCCCACTGGCTTCTTCCGCATCAGTCAAAAAGACCGCTATCACCGTTCCAACCTCTATCACACTTCCATGCCCTTCTTCATGCGCCTCACCAACGATGGCGTCGGCCTCCATGTCGGCAGTGTCCTGCGCATCCCTAACTCCCATGGCTGCATCCGTATGCAGCGCGACATTTGCTCCACGCTCTTCAAACTCCTCCCCCTCGGCGCCGAAGTTGTCATCTGCGAGTAATTCCGCTTCCTTTCCTTCGAACTAAACCGATCTCATCGAGTACCCACACCCATTTTATGTCTTGTGAATTGCAAGAATAAATGCAACATATGACAGAAAGAGTTGAGGTCATGCGAAGAGAGGGGTAAAATAGTGACGGAAGGAATGAGCCATATGCCAGGCGGATTTGCCATTGAAGATGGCG
>CANQAC010000066.1 GCA_947589345.1 uncultured Akkermansia sp. | reverse complement strand
CTGGAGCATAGCGGGCTCGAACCGCTGACCTCCTCAATGCCATTGAGGCGCTCTACCAGCTGAGCTAATACCCCGATTGACAGGACGGGGGGATTATAACGGGAAGAATTGACCTTGGCAAGTCAAAAAATATATAAAAATAAAGTCGCATGGTCCAAAAATAAAATCACCGAATAAGCGATTAAAACGAGACTGTGATTTTGCCGAAAGATCGCCGGTGCAAAAATGGGTAAGGAATATCAACACACGTCATTCAAAACAAGTAAACATCATTCGTCTCAGAATGATGTCACCACCCGAGGAAAGTTGCAGAGTGCCCCACTCAACAAATCGGTGGCTCCTTTTGCCTCCTCGTATCAATCCTGTCGAGGTACGTAGAGTACAACCTTACCTGTTCGTGTAGATTGAACGGCTTGCAATCTACGTACACAAGCGATGAATGCATCAGCAGCGGCAGCACACTCTTCATCAGTTGTAAAGCGATTCCACGACAAGCGCAACGATTCGCGCGCCTGATCTGGAGAAAGCCCCATAGCGAGCAGCACGTGGCTCGGAGCGGGGGAAGCACTCGTGCACGCTGACCCTGCAGCGCAAATTAAGCCGGCTGGTTCCAGCAGTAAAGAAAGGGCTTCTGCCGAGCATCCTGGTATCCGTAAGTTAAGAACGTGAGGGAGGCGCGACGCCTCTGAACCGTTTTCCCGCACATCAATACCCGCCTGACGAAGTGCACGGAGAAAATGGTCACGGTGACGAAGAGAACGAGAGGTAAGATCAAACTGCTGTACGGCGAGCTGAGCCGCCACTCCGAAGCCGATGATACCCGGGACATTGAGAGTGCCGGAGCGATAAGCATTCTCCTGACCTCCGCCACGCAGCAAAGCGTGCAGAGGCGCACCGCGACGCACATACAGGGCGCCAACACCTTTGGGACCATGAAGCTTATGAGCAGAAAGTGATACATAATCCAAGGCTGGCATATCATGGACCGCAATGTGCATTTTACCAGCGGCCTGCACAGCATCCATGTGTACACGCACACCTGCTTGCTCAGCTGCTTCACATAACTCGACCGCCGGTTGAATCACACCGGTTTCATGGTTAGCTAGCGTAAAACTGGCACCGGAATGGCGGGGTAACAACTCGCGCCAAGCGTCAACATCCAACAGTCCGGAAGAAAGCACCGGACAGAGTTCTCCGCGCCCCTCCACACAGCGCAGTGTAGCCGGGTGGTCTGTAGCCGTAACCAGCACAGATTGCCACTGCGTGAGGGCTGTATTGATGGATTCTGTACCACCCGACGTGAAAAAAATCTCTGATGGATCGGCCCCCAACAGGACTGCTACCTGCTCTCGAGCCGTTTCCACGGCACGGCGCACCTCGCGCGCCGGTGTGTATGACGCAGACGGGTTATAAAAGGAATGCGTCCAGTACGGCTGCATGGCCTGCAATACTTCCGGCGCCACCGGGGTCGTTGCATTGTTGTCCCAATAGAGCATGTGCGTAGACCTAATCAGACGGATGGTTGTCTCGCCTTGATACGCTTAAAAACGGCCGGGTGTACACAGGCTGCCACCCAACGTTCCCAACCCGGTGTACCAACAAATCCGCGAACTAACGAGGAAGATATCTCTTCGAGTTCGCTTGGAGCCACCATCATCACCGTCTCAATCCCCGGCTCCATACGCCCATTCATGCGCGCCATCGTCTTCTCATATTCGAAGTCAGCCACACCCCTCAATCCTCGCAAAAGATGAGTAGCACCAGCCTCACGAGCAAAATCGACCAGAAAGCCATGCTTCACAATGGCCACTCGCACTCGCTCTCCCAAATCCCTTACCATCTCTTCAAGGGCAGCCTGCCGATCCATGGTACTGAGAAAAGAGGTTTTCTCCGGGTTGACGGCGAGAGCAACGACAAGCTCGTCAAAAAGCTCAGCACCCCGGCGAATCATCCAGAGGTGCCCATTAGTTGGAGGATCAAAGCTACCTGCGTAAATACCAATGCGTCTCATATTCTCGTCTGGGTGAGAAACTCCGCTCATCTCGGGTCGTGGAGTCGGTGCCCCAGGTAAAAAAGAGGCGGGAGCGGGATTCGAACCCGCGAATGACGGTTTTGCAAACCGTTGCCTTAGACCGCTTGGCCATCCCGCCGGGGATGTATGCGCAGGGCAACATACCTTACCAGCCATTACTTGTCAAGGCAAATTTCGTTCGTATCGCAGAAAAAAAGCCTTCTCAGAGGGAATACTCTCCGGGCAAAATATCAGCAATACCTCGCCAGCACGTACTGAAGAATGCCGCCCGAGCGGAAATACTCAATTTCAATGGGAGTATCAAGTCGCACAATGAGAGGAATACTGAAAGGAGCGGAATTTTCAGGCTGCACCAACATAGTTGCAGATCTGCGCGGCGCCATGGAACCACTCAATCCAATGATGGAAAACCGGGCATCTTTCATATCTCGTACACGTGCGTAATCATCGGGATCAGCAAATACCAACGGAAGAACTCCCATGCCGATGAGATTGGAACGGTGGATACGTTCAAAACTTTTAGCCACAACAGCTCGTACTCCAAGAAGCGCTGTCCCCTTAGCTGCCCAATCCCGGCTGGACCCCATACCGTAATCAGCGCCACCAATAATGATGGTTGGCACCCCATCCGCCTTGTAAGCCATACCGGCATCGTAGATGAAAGTCAGAGAGCCGGCTGAATCATGATACTCAACACCAGGCAAGCTAACCTTACGCTGACCATAATAGATTGTGTACCCACCCTCGATGCCGGGTAGCATGAGATTGCGAATTCGTACGTTCGCAAAAGTTCCACGCACCATTACTTCATCATTTCCCCGCCTGGCGCCGTAGGTATTAAAATCCCGACGTTGTACGCCGCGTTCAGCCAAGAAGATACCAGCAGAACCGTTAGGATTAATTGCGCCTGCTGGTGAAATATGGTCGGTCGTCACACTATCCCCAAAAATGCCGAGGGGACGTGCTTGTAGAATATCGAGTATTTCCCGTTTTTCTCCAGTAAAAGAATCGAAAAAGGGTGGTCGATGGATGTAGGTAGAAGATGCATTCCACGTAAAAGTAGCGCCGGATGGAGCAGCTACACGATCCCACTGAGGGGTAGGCATACTGTAGCATGTTCTGTATTCAAGCGGCGAGCAGGTGCGCGCATGGGCCGCGTTCAATTCTTCGGGTGTTGGCCAAATATCGCGCAGGAATACAGGATTTCCTTGCGGTGCATAACCGAGCGGCTCATGTTCCATATCAATATCCACACGGCCAGCCAATGCGAAGGCAACGACCAGTGGGGGGGACATCAGGAAGTTTGCCTTAATCCGCGGATGGATGCGAGCCTCAAAGTTTCGGTTACCCGAAAGTACAGAGCATGACACAAAGGGATGATCAACCAGAGCCTGCTCAATGGAGCTGTTAAGTGGTCCGGAATTGCCGATGCATGTGGTGCAGCCATACCCAACAACCGAAAAGCCGATGGCATCCATGGCAGAAGTCAGGTCATTGTGAGCAAAATACTGCGCAGCAGCACGGGATCCGGGCGCCATACTCGTCTTGACGTATGAGGGAACACGCAATCCTCTTTCATGAGCTTTTTTAGCAAGGATGCCAGCTGCGAGCATTAACCCCTCGTTACTCGTATTCGTACAGCTTGTGATAGCAGCCACGAGGATAGAACCATCACCCAATGCAACATCATGCTGAGTGGAAGCGTCCGGGTTGCCGGCATCGCCTTGCATACTCACTTCCACTTTTTCTGAGGAAGCAGGATGTCCAAAAGATAATTCACAGATCGAGGAAAAACGTTGTTTAAGTTCCGCGAGAGGGATGAGATCCTGGGGACGTTGCGGACCCGCAACCGCCGGCTGTACATCAGCTAAATCCAGGGTGATTGAAGTGGAATAGTCGATTTCGCCGGCCTGTGGCATACCGAACATCTGCTGAGCTTGATAGTATGCCACATAAGTATCGACATGCGTTTTGCTGCGACCAGTGGCAAGCAAATAATCTGCACACACTTGATCCATGGGGAAAAATCCCATGGTTGCCCCGTACTCAGGCGCCATATTGGCAACAGTAGCACGATCCGGAAGAGAAAGCGCCTGTGCACCATCTCCATAGAACTCCACAAACTTTCCAACCACTCCCAGCGTACGCAACATCTGAGTGACACGCAACGCCAAGTCTGTAGCTGTTACTCCGGGGCGAAGACGTCCGACCAAATGTACGCCGACGACTTCCGGAGCCAGGAAAGTGACCGGCTGACCGAGCATCCCTGCTTCAGCTTCAATACCGCCCACACCCCAGGCAACAATGCCCAGGCCGTTGATCATGGTCGTATGCGAATCAGTGCCGACGAGAGAATCAGGATAAAGGATATCTCCGGACCGCATGATCCCCCTGGCAAGGTGTTCCAGATTCACCTGATGAACAATACCGGTACCCGGCGGCACCACCGAAAAGGAACGAAAGGCCTGCTGTCCCCATTTAAGGAATTCGTAGCGCTCAGCATTGCGTTCAAACTCACGGGTCATATTCTTTTGCAGTGCATCCGGGAATCCTGCCCAGTCCACCTGCACCGAATGGTCTACCACCAAATCAACCGGTACAAGCGGTTCCACCTTGCAAGCATCCTTTCCCTTTTCCCGCACCGCATCACGCATGGCTGCCAAATCTACCAGGAGAGGCACTCCCGTGAGATCCTGCAGTATAATTCGAGCTACGGTAAATGGTATTTCAAAGTCAGCTTTCTTCCCGGCCTGCCATGCTGCAAGATTGCGTACATCCTGTTCTGTCACTCGTAAACCGTCGCAGTTGCGCAGGACACTCTCCAGTACCACACGGAGAGAAACAGGCATGCGGCGTATACCGGGAAAACCCTGCTCTGCCAGCGTCGGCAAAGAATAGTAATGCGCCGTTGTTCCATCAGCAATTTTCAACGTACGTAGCGTATCATGCATAAGCCTGAGATATGAACTCGCGCACAGTGTACACATATCCCCCGCAAATGCAAGAAGAAAAGTGGGACATGTCAGAACACACTGAAAAGGTCGGCGCCCCAGCCGCAAGAATCAGCTGCAACGCAGCCCCGCCGCATCATCCGAAAAGCCGACTCAATCAGAAGAAGTTGGGTTTCTTTTTCTCCTCTCGTCCCTCAAGATAGTTGACGTTTCGGCTGACACCCGCTCCATAAGGAGAAGATAAGCGGATGTCCGGATCACTCTTCAACAAATGCCCGGAACGATGCCTCAACCACACAAAAGACATCACCAGGAGAGTTATTCCAAGCAAGCTGCCGACCACGGCAAGCACCGGATGCATTGCCGGGTTATCCAACATCTGTCGCACTTCGTCGCCGAAAGTGACCTCCTCAGCCTCATCATCCTCGCGCATTTCAATGGGAATAAGCGGAACCTGAAGATCGGAGCGCTGCTCAAGAGGCGGTAACTGCTCCGCCACAGGCGCCAGACATGCGTGGAGTTCTTTCACGGCTGATAAAATGCCCTCCACGCCGCCGCCTCGTAGGAGGGCCGCACGTCTCACTCTCTCAATCCAAGCGTGACGATCAGCATCAGTAAGATTAATTTCGTGGTAACCGAGTTCAATCTGAGGAGCATCCCCCATGCCATACATAAGCATCACCGTGTACTCGCCCGGCTGCGCCACAGAATGAGCCAGTGCACCCACGGCCAACTCTAAAGGTATTTCCTGTCCCTTACGGAACAAGGCGATATACAGGTGATAGCGAGAGCGCCCGTTAACCACCCTCAAAGCGTACTCAACATCAGCTCGCTCAGGGGCATCCAACAAACCTTGAGGGTCGATGAGACTCTGCTCATTCGGCTCAGTATACTCACGATAATAGCGCTTAGGAATCCGCTTATCAGCCTCGGTCTTGCGTGATGCAGAAGGCTTAAATTTTGGCGGAGCTGCCACCTTATCAGTGAGCATGCGGTAACCGGCAGATATCTCACCGGAGAGCAAGTGGCGATAATCAGCCTCGGACCAATGAGGAGCTGCCGTAGGGGACGCAGCGTTCCCTTCTTTTCCCGAGATAGCATCGGTCGTACCGGAAAGTTTGGATGAGGAAGTAACCTGCTCTTCCGAGACCTCCTCGGCAGTCTCATCATCCCGGAGAATCGGGGGGGATGCCGCCTGCAAAGTTGTTGCCAGACACACTCCGCTGATCAAAGGGAGTACAGCGCGAAGAAGGAGAGGTTTGCGCATGCGATGATTCACGCTGTGAGAGCGTGCAGCGATCTGAGACACAGCAGCTTTCATGACCTTGCGCAGACCAACCGCCATGGCCCGTTCACGGAAATACAGGCGAGCGCCAATGATACTGCTGTTGATGCTGTCCGGGTTCACGTAAGGATCAAGCATGTAGCCCCACGTAAAACAAGCTACTTCCAACTGCACATCCAAAACAAGCACCAACATCCAATCCTCGCGTACAGGCGGCGGATACGGGTGTACAATATCGCGAATAGTTCGACGTACATTGGTCCACCAGCGTCCAAGCACACCAGGCTCTGCTCTCTGCTCTGTCTCGTCTGAGTGTGGACGTCCCTCAGCCAAATCGGCATCTTCAATGGCTCGAGACTGCTCCCTCCTGCCAAAGGATGGATGATGGATCACTGCCTGATTAAGCGCCCAGTGTGCGTGGGGGCGAAAGTCCTTCATCTGTCCGTGTGATGTGATAAAGATACCCAATGCCACAGGCGGGATATTACGCTCCATGTCCTCCAGCGCCTCCATAAGCTCTCGTCTCTCGCTGTGAGTAAGCACGCCGGCTTCATCCACAATTCGTGTAAACTCCAGAGGCTGTGCACCAAACACAGATATCGCCCGCTTTAAACTATAACCGCACACCGGACACTGTTCCACAGCGCCCGTGTGAATCGTCGCATTGCAACTCGGACAAATTGGCACGGCCTACTTATATCCCATTTTACACCGCACGTAAAGTGAAATGTCCGAACCGGGTCCAAGAGCGGCACGAAATTTACCTTGCCAAACACGCCCGCGCGGTGCATAATTCCCCCGCTATGGCACGTATCAATGATAACTTTTTGAAACTCCGTGCGGGGTATTTGTTCCCCGAGATTGGCAGGCGCGTAGCAACCTTTGCAAAAGCACATCCTGAAATAGCTCCGCGAATTATCCGCTGTGGAATCGGCGATGTCACAGAGCCTCTCCCCCAAGTGGCTATCGAGGCTATGCACCAAGCCGTGGATGACCAGTCGCGCCACGAGACCTTCCATGGATACGGTCCGGAACAAGGGTATGAATGGCTGCGAGAGGCAATCGCCACCGTATCGTATCAGGGACGCGGGGTGCAGGTAGAAGCCGATGAGATCTATGTGTCTGATGGAGCAAAGTGCGACACTGGCAACATACTGGACATCTTCGGGAATGACAATGTCGTAGCAGTGCCGGATCCTGTATACCCGGTATATGTCGACACAAACGTCATGCAGGGCAATACCGGTGAGGCGCAGGACAATGGTTCCTACGCCGGATTAGTGTACCTGCCTTGTACTCCGGAGAACGGGTTTGTGGCACAAGTGCCGGATCAGCATGTCGATCTCATTTATCTGTGCTTTCCGAACAATCCAACGGGAGCTGTCGCAACGAGCGAGCAGCTGAAGAAATGGGTCGATTACGCGTTACAAAATCACGCCATCATCCTGTACGATGGCGCCTATGAGGCTTTCATCACGGATCCTTCCATTCCTTCGTCAATCTACGCCATACCCGGCGCACGCCGCTGTGCCATTGAATTCCGCTCTTTCTCCAAACAGGGCGGATTTACGGGTGTGCGCTGCGGTTACATTGTCATCCCGCACGAACTAACCGGAAAGGATGCCGCGGGCAATGATATCGCAATCTCCAAGCTTTGGGGACGTCGTCATACCACCAAGTTCAACGGCGCCAGCTACATCGTACAACGCGGAGCTGCCGCGCTCTTCACTCCGGAGGGACAGCATCAGACACGCGCCCTGATTGATCATTACTTAGGTAATGCTAAACTGCTCAGTGAGGCATGTCAGCATGTTGGTCTGCAAGTATGGGGCGGGACCAATGCCCCGTACGTGTGGGTGCAAACGCCTGCAGGTATGGGTAGCTGGGAGCTCTTTGACAAACTCTTGCAAGAAGCTAACCTCGTGATCACACCCGGGGCTGGATTTGGAGCGCATGGCGAGGGATTTTTCCGGATATCAGCCTTCAACAGCCGCGCTAACGTAGAGGAAGCCTGCAAGCGCCTCGTCGCATGCCTCAAGGGGTGATTCCTCAGCAAACTCTTGCAAGAAGCATTCAAGGCGCCCGGTTTGCAAATCGGGCGCTTTTTAGTTATCTTGTGCAGTGGGAGGAAGGTGTTGCCGGAGAAACTGCAAGAGGTAACCGGGTGACAGAAGTTCACGGGTAACGACCGGATCTTGTCCCGGCACATAAAGAGCATTGGTGGGTACCGCGCTGCGTCCCAGCCGGCGAAGTTCGGCATCAATTTTCGGGTTCGGAGACGTCTTGTCCGCACGCATCAACACTACGCCCTGTTCCTGCATGAACCTGACAACTTCATCCGTGTACGCGATTCCCTTGTTGGCCTGACAGGTGAGGCACCATTTTGCCGTGAAATCCACGTACACAGGGTCACCATCGTCCAATGCCCGCTGCATGGCTTGAGGAGACCACTCCTCCCATGTGATCTCCTCTCGGGTATTCGGATGCCAGGGCATGCTGCACCACACACCAATCACGGCTAAGACAATCGTGACTGTCAGACCTGCAACACGGCTTGTTTTGCTGCGGTACATCACGCACCAGCGTCCGTACACCCAACAAGCTGCACAAAGAATCACTAATCCCACCAAAATAGAAAGTCCCCCCGCACCTGCCTGCGTAGTCCAGTAAACATCCAGCAGCCAGGCAGCGGCAGCTAACATGAGAAAGGAAAGGCCCTGTTTAAGAGACTCCATCCACTGTCCCGGTCGTGGGAGCAAAGAGACCAACCCCGGGAATAAGCTGAGCACCAAATACGGCAAGCCAAGGCCTATCCCCATGGACACTAAAACGACGATCAGCCATAGCCCCGGAAGCGCCATGGCGGCGGGCATGGCAGCGCCCAAAAAGGGAGCGCTACACGGCGTGGCTACGAGCGTGACGAGTAGGCCTTGGAGAAAAGCGCCCGCAACGCCGCGTCGATTCTGCACACCCTGTCCCATCGCCGTGGCTCCAACCCCAATTTCAAAAACGCCATACATCCCCAATCCCAGCACGAGGAGCAGCACCATCAA
>CANQAC010000065.1 GCA_947589345.1 uncultured Akkermansia sp. | reverse complement strand
TTTGATGCTTCCAACGCCCCGTCCGCTATCAGCCGACGAATTCGCCCGAGCGTGCATTTCTCATTTTCGATGGCGGCGTACAGCCGGGTCCGAAGTTTCCTTTTTCTAATCTCTTCTTTCATACAAGGTCAAGATCGGTCGGTTGCTTGGTCGGACCCTGCCCGTCGCAGGAGTTCCGCGATTTCGGCGTTTTCATTCTCCAACGCTACATCCAGGGCGGTCTTTCCTCCGGCCTCGCGGTGCGGGTCAGCCCCGGCAGCGAGAAGGATTCTGACGCAGCCGGGACGGTTTTGTGCTGCGGCGGCGGTAAGCGGGGTGCAGCCTTTCTTGGGACAGACGTTGGGGTCTGCTCCGGCTTCCAGCAGGAGCTCGATGATTTTGGTGCCCCTGTTACCGGCGGCGGCGACCAGTGGCGCGTCCTCTTCCGTCAGCAGATTGGGATCGGCGCCGGCGGATAGGAGGAGCTGCGTGAGGTCAGAGCGCTCGGCACGGACGGCGGCGATGAGGGCGCTGATTCCTTTCCAGTGGGCATTGGGACTGGCGCCGGCTTCAAGAAAGTCGCGCAGTTCCTCCGGTGTGCAACGACTGCCGAAGGCGACATCGGCGAGGCGGCTCAGACCGTGGGCGTTGCGAATGCGCACGGTGAAACTGTCCTTGCCGATAAGGGCATTCAGGAGCTTGTCATCGATCGTCTGCTGTTCCAGGAGCTTTTTGGGGGAGAGGGCTCCGGCTTGGCGCAGGATGCGCGCGATGTCGTAGTGCTTTTCTCCCAAGGCTTTGCTCAGAGGCGTCTTTTTGCCGATGAGTTGGTTCACGTCCGCTCCGGATTCAAGCAAGAGCTGCACAATCTCAGGGTTGCCTTGTTTCGCCGCCTCATGGAGAGGGCTGTTGTTCATGGTTTGAGCATTCACATCCGCTCCCGCGCTGATAAGAAGCCGCGCCACGCCGACATGCTGCGCACACACGGCACACAAGAGAGCAGGACCGGCATCTCCCTGCTCGTCCACGCGCGCTCCGGCGGCGAGCAGGAGCTTGACCATTTCCTCCTGTCCTTTTTCAGCGGCTATGGTGAGCGGTGTGTATTTTTTCGTCCCCATGTTGACGTCTGCCCCGGCGGCGAGCAGCAGTTGCGCAGCTTTGATACGTCCTCGCTTTGCGGCGGCAACGAGGGGAGTGTTCCACCACGTCTTCTTGTTGACATCCGCACCCTTTTTCAGGAGAAACTTCATGACAGCGAGCTGTTCTTCTTGCGCAGCGGCAATGAGTGGCGTGTAGTACGCATTGCCGAGCTCAACACTGGCCCCTGTTTTCAGCAGATGCTTGACGATATCGAGCCATCCCTCTTTTGCGGCGGCGATGAGGGCTGTGTACTGCCGTGTGTTCTGACTGATGTCCGCGCCTGCTTCGATGAGTAGCTTCACAACGTCCAAGCGTCCGCATTGTGCCGCGATGATTAAAGCCGTACTGTCTTCCGTCTGTGCGTCGATACTCAATCCCTCCTCCAGGAGTTCGTGCACTTTTTCCACGGGACAATTTTCCTCGCGGATGGCGTGTTCATACTCCATGAAGAGTTCGCGCATCTTTTCGATTTCTGTGTCCATAAGTTCTGCGTTATTGTAGAAAATCCCTCCTCGTTGGCAAGCGCAAATATTTTTCCTAATCTTTTTGTTTTTAATTATTTACGGGTGGTCGTAAATTTATTAAGGGTTTCAACGGTTTCCAGACGCGCTTTTTTGTATGTCGCTGACTATCAATGTTGAAAAATTAGACATTTTTTGAGCAACACTAACATTTTGCCAAAAAGAATTTGTGTCATACTCACCCGCGCGGAGCATTTTTTGGGGATGCTCTACGCGATTCTCGGTTTCATATCGATTGGCTCATTCTCGTGATGTGTTGAGATTGTATCTCGGTTGGCTGCTCTGATCGGTAAATCGTAGATGATGAGATCAACAGTGGGAGATGATATACATGCTCATTCATCGCTGCTCAAAAAGGCCCATATTCTCTTCGTTAATTTTTCCCTTCGTTTTTCGGCATCTTCCTTTTTCCATCCGTTGACTTTGTCTGCAAGAGCTCGAGCGGAGGCGAAGTCGCTATTTCGATAGTTGCCTTCCTTGGCTTCTTTCTTGTTTTTTTGAGAACGGTTTGAACTTCTTTCCAGTATGACGAGGTTACCTAACTTGTTTATCTCATCCCCCCATTCTTTCCATATTTTGTCCCGATACTTCTCGTCCGTATAACACTGGATATGCTCAATGTCGATTTCCGGATCGAATAGTACTTCTTGACATTGTTTCCTCCCGGATTGAAGCCACTCCACTATAAGACAGAGCAGATATTTTGCCGTCGGATTTTCGGCGATTGGCATATCGCAAGCCTCATCAAACATCTCTTTAGGCTTCATGTCCTCTTTCAGTCCTTTCTTCTTCCAAGCACGTAGAATCTCCATGCCGTTTTTAGATTGACCATTCTCCGGTTTAAGACTTACGTACAATTCTATTAGGTTGTGTTTAACATCCTTAACCTCCCTCTCATTGAACAAGCTGGGAGGAACAAGTAGCTTGAATAATTCTTTATGGAAATCAAGAATCTGCTCTTGTTTTATAGCATCGAAGAAGAGAGCAATAATCGTGTACATCCATACTTCTTTATAGCGCGCATTCTGGATAAAATCGTCGTAGATTCTTAAAAGTTCATTTTTTTCACGGTTTTGAGCATACATTTCAAAGCACTGTACCAACTTATGAAGATCATCCAATTCTAAGATGATATCTTTGTGAGCCTTGAAATCTTTCCACTCCCGGTTATGGAGTATGGTATCAAATAATCGATCAAAAAAGGTTTTTGTGGAATATTTCGTCGCCTCCTTAGACATATTATGCTTGGCAATGAGGACGCGCTTATATGCCTCAAGTACTTCCTCCATGCTAGGACAGTATCCTTCCTTTCCTTTCAATCCATCAATCTTCTGATAGAGTGCTACGATGTTTTCGAAGACTTTTTCCTCGTCTCCGTTGTTTCTTCTATGCTCATATAAGCGGAGCTTGAAGATATCGCTTGTTGCTAAATCCATCCCTGTTGTGTTGATCGAGTCAAAAATTTTAAGCATTTTCGAGAGACCTGCACGAGTTTCGATGATGACGAAGCGGAGTTTCTTTTGGATGAAGTTGTATAACTGACATGCAATAGACCTCCTTTCGTCTCCTTCAATTAATTTGCTTTGCTCGTTCTCTTCCTTGGAGAAGAAACGATTCTCAAGTTCTCTGAGGATGATGGCTGCATTGCTTCTGTAGCAATTTCTATTTTGACTAGGCTCATCTGAGAATTTCAAGTTCTTGTTTCGCAATAATTCGTTTAAGTCCTCTTGGGCGGATCCCCCATTTACCTCTGTAGTCAAAAAGTCTTCAGTCAATATACTTTTTCTCGCTCCGATGTCCTTCTCTAAAAGGTAGATCAGAATCATAAATGTAGTAAGACGTTGTTGACCGTCAATTACGTCAAAAGAGTGAATACGTGAGTTCCTCCCTCTTTGACCAAGACTCTCGGATAACTGCATGGTTCCCATAAAGAAAGGCTCTTGGTTGATATATGCGTTATGTAAATCTTCCATGAAACGCTGAAGTTCTTCCTCTCCCCAAGAGTAGGGACGCTGATAAATAGGAACACGGTAACGTGTATTCGGAGATATCAGAGGGTTGATTTCTTCTCCATTAGAGACCTTGTCATTTAAACAGAGGCTGCATACGCGACTGGATATGGAGAATTCTTCGTCGGATTCGTGACCTGATGAACCGCTGCTTGACTTTTTATTTTTCATAGTAGTATGTGGTTAGTTGTTGAAGTGAAAGGTTAGTTGACTCCGGCTTGGCGCAGGAGTTCGGTGATCTCATCGTATCCCCGTGCGTTGGCTACGCTTAATGCTGTTTCGCCGTGGATTTCCTCGGCGTGGACATCCGCCCCGGCATGGAGCAGAAGGCGTACAATGTCGGTGTGACCCTCGTCGGCGGCGCGTGTGAGTGGCGAAAGACCGTATTCCGGGCGCGCACCGGCATTCGCTCCGGCTGAGAGCAGCAGCTCTACCCTGTCCGCCTTCCCGGTTTTCACGGCAATCGTCAGGGGCGTTTCCTCCTCCGTCGCTCCATTGATATTGGCTCCGTGACGCAACAGGAAGTGGATCATATCCGTGTTCCCGTCCTCCACGGCTTGTTGCAAAGATGACCGGCGTTCATTACCTTGGGGATTGATCCTCGCACCGGCGGTAAGCAGGAGTTCCGCCATGGCTTCATTCCCCGCGTGCACGGCGTGGGTGAGGGGAGTCCTGAAACCATCACCGACAGCGTTCACATCGGCACCGGCGGCAAGCAAACGTTGCACACCCTCCTGCCAACCAACCTTAACGGCCTCGATGAGAGCCGTGGTGCTTCGTCCCCCAATCGCCTCCACCTCGGCGTCCGTGGTGAGCAGCAGTTCCAGCGTCTCCCTATTTTTGCTCCTTGCGGCGGCAAACAGGGGGACATCCTCATGGAGCGGCGTAGAGCCTTCCGGATCCGCTCCGGCGGCGAGAAGGAGACGCACAAGATCGGTGCGACCCTGCTCCGCCGCCACACTCAGCACCGTCTTCGCCGGCAGCGGCAATTCGTCATCACTCTCCATCACAGTTTCCACTTCAGGGAATTTCTGCTCTTTTTCCACCCTCACCAGTTGCGGGATCAGTTCAATTTTCATATCGCCGTTCCGTAGGGCACGCACCAGCTGAGCCAGTTCTTCATCGCCCTTCGGGCACACTTTGTTTTCGTTGTTCATCATCTCAGTTTTTCATGGCTTGTTAGAGTCCCATTTTCGGTTGACAGCGTTCCATCATATGGGGCGTCCACGGGAGAAGCAAGGAAAAAATTTTTGAACTCGGGAATGTTACCGAAGAGCAAATAAATTCTTATAGGTTTTCGAACTTTTCTAGCCGTCTGAAAAAAATTCTATCTGAATATCAATGTCTTAAAATTAGTTCTCGCTCTATTTTTTCTAACTTTTCTCACGGGAAATTTTTTTTGTCATACTGCTCCGGCAACTGCAAAATTTCACTTCAATTCCCCCTAGTTTCCACTGCGCTCGCCGTCCCGGCAGGGCACACCCATCCCTAGGGTCTCCCATGACTCCACGACAGCTTTCACAAGTGCGGGGTACCGCCCTTCAAATACGCCGCGACACATCCGTGTAGCGCACCTCATTGCTGATGGCGGGTTTGAAAGTCTGCTCGTCCTATCAGGGGGTGTGAATAGGCTCGACGACACTGTTGGTTAACCTTGTTCTTCCTGATGGTGCGTGCCGGGTTTCTTACTTTTTAACTTCTGAGAGGCTTGTTTCAGGATATCGCCAATAAGATCACAACCCATATCGTCGGCTTTCTCGAGGGCGGAATAGCGACCAACTTGAATGGAAACATCGGCGCCGGCATTAAGAATGAGTCGCACGAGTGCAGCATCGCGGGACTCCACAGCGCAGATGAGCGGCGTGCTGCTTTCAGCAACAGCATTCACGTACGCACCTTCGTGCAGGAGTTTCTTCACCTGATCGAACTCCTTGTTGCTGATGGCATGAAGAAATGAGATGCAATCCTTTACGGAGCAAGAGCAATCAATCGCGCCGGCGCGGAGGAGAAGCTCCTCGACTTTCTGATGCTGTCCCTCTCGTGCGACACCCAGTGCGCATTCACCGTAAACGACCGTATTCACTTGCGCCCCGGCATCCAGGAGCAGCTGCACCACCTCTGTGTGACCATGGCGTGCAGCCTCGATCAGCGGGTATGCCTTGCCCCGCACGGCGTGCGCATTGTCCCCGGCGGCAAGGAAAAGACTCACAATGCCGGCGCGCCCGCCACTCGCGGCATACACCAGGGGCGACGAATAATCAGCCAACCTCAAATTCGTTACATTAGCTCCGGCATCCATTAACACGCGTACAAGGGACCGCTTTCCGATTCGTGCCGCCAA
Source organism: uncultured Akkermansia sp. (assembly GCA_947589345.1). Classification (GTDB taxonomy): domain Bacteria; phylum Verrucomicrobiota; class Verrucomicrobiia; order Verrucomicrobiales; family Akkermansiaceae; genus Akkermansia. Next base: position 3,645 of record CANQAC010000065.1, on the reverse strand, counting down.
GGTTAGCGGCGATTGGTAGTAGTTGCTCCAATTAGGATTCGCCCCGGCGCGCAGGAGACACTTTACAAAATCCATTCGCCGTCTCTTTATGGCGACCATCAGGGCAGACTCTTCGTTCAAGTAGCGCCACGACGTCGGCGGATCGGGGCAAACCCCATCATCCAAGTACTTCCGGATTTCCTGCACAGTGAGCTCTTTATAAACTCCACGGCGAACTTTATAGACCCCACGGCGGATCAGACCCACAAATTCTCTATACTGTTCGATAGCTTTTTTTGTAGCAAGAGCACCGGATTGGCGCAGCAGACGCACCACGGCGGTATGTTTTTCCGCAATTGCCTCACTCAAAGGGGTGCGATCCACACTTCCACGCCTCGGACTATCGGTGACGCGGTTGATTTGTGCCCCGGCGGCTAGCAAGAACCTTGTCATTTCTACATCACCCTTAGATGCAGCGACATGAAGCGGGCTGAAACATTCCCTCGAATCGGCATTAACTACGAGCCCGGCATCGAAGAAGCGTCGCACGATGTTCATATTACCGCCATACACCGCGCAGTCCATTAAATACGAGTTCGTTTTGTCAATTTTTGCTCCGAGCGAGAGAAGAAGCTCCACGATTTCCTCGTTTCCCTTGCTCGCTGCCACCTCCAGTGCGGTTCCTCCCTCAAGTGGAAAATTGGCGGCCGGCGTTTTGACAACATTTACATCTGCGCCATGCGCTACCAGGTATTTGATGAGCGGCACATTCTCGCATGCCACTGCGGCGATGACGGGGTATTGATGCGTATTGCAGCGCTCTTTGAGGTTCACATCTGCCCCATGCCGAATGAGGGCTTCAACGATTTCCATGTTTTGTTGTTCAACGGCAGCCATAAGCGGACGGGGTTCCCCCATGCTTCCGTTAGCTTCCGCTCCGTCGTCCAGCAATTGCTTCACCACGGCGGCATTCCCTTGTTTGATGTAGCCGAGAAGGCTTGCCGCACCATCCTCCGCATTAGGTTTGGCTCCGGCTTGCACAAGAAGCCGGGCTATCTCCGTATGCCCGCGCTTTTCGGCCTCAACAAGAGGTGTGCTGGCATACCCGGTCGGATTAAGTTCTGCCCCGGCGGCTAGCAGTAGCTTCACACATTCCTCATCCCCGTTTCCCGCCGCCAGCATCAGAGGGGTTCCCCATTCATTTCCGCAGTTCGCATCCGCCCCGGCAGAAAGCAAGAAGTCAGCTGCCGCGTGCACCGCTTCGGCTTGTTCCTCGGAGCCGTCCCAATTGAGCATAGTAAGCACAGGACAGTCTGAAATCTCCGCCCCGGCAGTCAACAAAAGTTTCACCTTCTCAACGGAAGCGTGCTCGATAGCTGCTGACAAAAGGCTCCGATTCAGTTCCTTCTCCTTCTTGCCATCGAAGCGCGCCCCTGCTTCTACGAGCAGCCGTAGCATATCCGCCTGTTTTTGTCGAACCGCCGCCATCAAATTCTCGTCCTGTTGTATCCGTACATCCGCCCCAGCTTCCAGCAGCTCGCGAACCAGCTCCACATTTTCTGTTTCAACCGCCGCCATCAAAGGAGTACACTTCTTCATTCCCTTATTCACATCCGCTCCGGCGGCAATCAGCATACGTACAACGTTTATGTGATTTTGCTCCGTTGCTGCAAGAAGAGCTGTATAGTGCGAAGTCTTTGTGTTCACATGGGCGCCGTTTTCCAAGAGACACCTCACGGTATCTTCATGTCCGCCCAGCGCTGCTGCTATAAGCGGCGTATAGCGCCAGACCTTTGCGTTCACGTTAGCTCCGTGCTCCAAAAGGAGTCGCACGATATTCTCGTGTCCGTTCAGCGCTGCTGCCGTGAGTGGCGTATAGCGCCAGACCTTTGCATTTACGTTAGCTCCGTGCTCCAGAAGGAGTCGCACAATATTCTCATACCCGTCAAACGCCGCTGCCGTGAGCGGCGTATACTGTCCGACCTCTGTGTTCACAAGGGCACCGTGGTCCAGAAGGCACTGTACGATGCCTTTGTGTCCGTTCAGCGCAGCCGCTGTGAGCGGCGTACAGAGACAGGTTCCAACGTTCACATGAGCGCCGCGCTCCAAGAGACATTGAACGGTATCCTCATGTCCGTTTAGCGCAGCCGCTATGAGCGGGGTGTAATACTTCGTCTGTTCATCCGGCGAAAGCTTGTATTCTTGATGTTGCTCATTGTCCTCAACAGTAATTCTCAGCAGGTACTTTACCACATCTGTTCGCCCGTGCCTCGCAGCGTAGATCAACGGCGTGTATGTATTTGTCCTTAACCCGGAATGCAATACGAATGCTAAATCATTAGCAGCCATGGCTTTTATTGTCTCCATGGTATAGCACCCCGTGTGGATCGCCTCCGTGAATTCGAGAAAGCTGTTTACGAGGCGCATACGCCCCCAAGTATAATGGTCAATTTCTGTATCTTTGTTCGTTCCCATGATGATGCATTGGTACGTCTTTGTCTGCCGACCATCATAGCAAATCCATTGTTTATCATTCAAGATATTTTTCCATGTGACATTCTGTCGTAAAAATGCATAGCAATATAAGTGTGTAACAGTAAGTTTTGAGAGCTTAATAGTTTTCGGATGTACTTTTTTCAACCCACTCAATACCTCAACTCGTTTTGTTGTTTTATCTGCTTGCAACAAAAACGTTTTAAATCATACACGGTAAAATTGTACCTAGGACATGTGGTTGTTCATAATCCGACTTGCAAGAGCAGCAATGACGTGTTTAAATAGACCTATGAAGAACAAGATATCCCCATATGAGAATACGCCCATCATTCTGCCGCATAAAGAGCCATGGGCGACGCCGGAGGACATACTGAACTACACACGAAAATGCCTTCGCGCATGCGGACTCGATGGTTGGAAAGTGGCTTTTGATCGTTCGAAAGAACACCTCGGGCAGTGCAACTGTCAAAAACGAATTATTTACTTAGAACGAGGCTATGTGGATACTTGTTTCTCTCAGTTTCAATTTTGCATCTGGCGTATCATCGTTCATGAGATAGCGCACGCAATTACAGATGTTTATTATGGTGGTTGCGGAGGGCATGATTCAGCGTGGCAAACGGTGCTTGATCGGTTGGGGGGCGTTGATCAGGTCCCCATACCTACCGCCTTCGCTTGTGTCCCCGAACAAACTCATTTGATAAAAGTTACGCCATCTGACCAAGCGGAAACGCCCCGCAACTGAGGGCACACTCATCCACAGGGTGTCCGATGACTCCACGACAGCTTGCACAAGTGCGGTGGAATTGACATCGTATGGGGATAGTATTTGGTCGAAATTTCTACAAAACATAAAATTAAAATCACACAAAATGCAAAATAGATATTGCAACTTCTTGTACATGAATACTCAACAAATTCGATACATGGAGGCGATATCAAGTACATGCCACAAGCAGGGGATGAAAGCCAGCAGACTCGTTTCTCGAGCTGTTGAGCTTGCCCAAGCCGTGCAAAAAGCAATCATGTCTCTCCCGAATTGAATAAACAGGGAGAGGGAAGTCGGTCAATCTGCACCGTCGGCGCAGTAGGCTTTGCGGGCGCAGTTCCGGCAGGGTGCGGGGAGCCCGAGCTTTCAACGCGTGTCACAAGAGCCCACTGAGAAGAGCT
>CANQAC010000064.1 GCA_947589345.1 uncultured Akkermansia sp. | reverse complement strand
CCCCTTGCTCCCTCTCGTATTCCTCCCTCGCCTCTCTTTTCGCCTCCTCTGTGTACTCCGGAGATGTCCACAGCTTACGCCTTATCTTGTTGATAGCGTTCTTTATCTTGTTAGCTGCCGCTTGTTCTTTCTCGCCCCCCTGGTGTTCTACGCCATACTTCTCTATCAGCTCCTTTGTCGCTCCTTGCGCCTCCAGCAACTCCCTATCCTCCGCAAGCTCCTTCAACTTCCTCCCCTGATAATCCGCTAGCCATCTCAAAAAGTGTCTCTCCCTCTCGGCTTCCACTTCACCAACCTCACTCAGCCTCCCCTTGCTCTCCAAGAAAAGCTGCATCACCCTCCGTGCCGCCTCGATATTCCTCCCTTGCCCGTACACGCCGTTCTCATCAGCCTCTCCCCTCAGCGCGCGCAGCCCCTCCAGCTGCACATCCCTATCCCCCTTCGCGTACTCTACGATACGCACCGCATCCGCCAGCGATATTCCCCCGCGCGCCAGCACATCCTCCTCAAACTCGTACTCCCCCGGTCTGTCAAAAAGCGCATCCAGCGCCTCCGGCGCGCCGTATCTCCCCAGCATAATGCCGATGCGCACCTTGTTGCTCTGCTCCTCGTTCAGCCCGTACTCCGCCAGCTCCTCCGCCGTCAACTGCCGCCCGTGTTCGTTCGCTCCGCTCACAAACCTCGCAATATCGCTCACCCTTGCCGTGCCCTCCCGGATGTTCAGCTCGTAGTACTTCGCTCTCGCCCATCTCTCCGTCCTCTCCGCCGTCTCCTTGAACACATACGCCCGTATGCTCGGCATCCCGTCCAGCATCGCCCTCACATACCGGTTGTGTCCGTCGATAATCACCAGCTCCCCATTCGCCCTCTGCCATAGATACAGCGGCTCATGATCCGGTCGATACGCCGGGTCTTTCTCTCCGAAATGATCCCATAACTGCCCATGCCGTCTCCCTTCCGGCATATTCGCCGCATCGAGGTTAATCTTATCCAGCGGTATCATCCCCAGCCGCACATCAGAAAAGCCCTCCTTGCTTACCACCTCGTACTTCCCGCGCGTGAAAATGCCATCTTCATCCTCCTGCGCCGCCGGGCTTTGCTCAATCCTCTCCTCCTGCGCCTCCGCATATCTCGCCCCGCGCTCCTGCGTTATCTCATCCTCACTCTTCCCCTCATTGCCCGGCAGCTCTCTTATAGCTTGCCGCGCCTTCTCCTCTTCCTCCTGCGCCTCTGCTTCCTCCGCAGCCTGCGCTTCTGCCTCTCTCTGTTCTTCTGCATTAAAATCCTCAATCCTCGCCTCCGTCTCCTCCGGCACAATACTCCTTCCTCTCCCCACTCGCGCATCCTGCTCATCCTGCGCCCTCTTCACCTCCTCCTCCATCCTCGCTATCTGCTCCGCCGTCGGATCCTCCCGGTACTCCTTAAACATCCGCTCCAGCACATCCCTGTTATGCTTCATCAGCTTATTCACCGCCTTCTGATACCTCTTCCGACGTCAGTTGCCGCCCGTGTTCGTTCGCCCCGCTTCGGAACAGCATCCCACCTGAGAAAATGATTTTACAGAAAACAGCTTTTTTGTTTGAACAGGAGAGGGACCTAGCAGGTCATATCCGATAAGTATGAAAATTTATCCTGTTCTTTACACGATGATATTGGTGCCAACCATGGCGACAGCATGGGCCGACATTGGTATGGGGCGACCCTCGCCCGCATTGGTGAATTTGCCGCGACATGGCGTGTACCACAGTGATCTATTGGCTTCCAATGCTGTGCATGCGGTTTTCAAAGGGCTTCGCAGTATACCGGTAGTCGATTTGGCCGTGCCATCGCCAGCCACGGAGGAGATAGCGGTATTTGAGGTAAAGCAGAATTTAGCGCATCGTCGCTATGACCGAATGGGAGATGCCGCGCTAAATGTGGGCAAGTTGTTTCCGGTATCGCTCGCGGCAGACGTGCCAGGGCAAGATGCAGATGTGGGGCGGCAGATTCGCGAAATGAAACCCGGAGACGAAGCTTTACTCAATATCGACCACATTTATTTATTCCGCGAGGAGGGAAACGAAAGTGTGCGTGCGGTAACACGTTTCGCTAAAGTGCAACAGCCTCAACCAACTAATCAGCAATCGACGCCTGCTGCAGAATCTGCTGACGCACCTTCTGCGGATCCCGTCCCGCCAGCTCCCCCTGCAGAACCAGCTCCGCTGACATCTTCTTCTCTTATCAATGATACGATCTCTGTGCCAGTGAAGGCTCAACACTACAGTGTGGAAACAACATATACTGCAGAACCTGACGGCAAAGGGGGGATAAAACGGAGGAAGGTGAGCGTTGTTCGCCAGTCTGATGATTCTGGAAAAGAGACAGTACGCAAATACATCAATAACGTGGAGGTTGACCCCAACACGGATCAACCGCTCACACCAGCGACATCAGCAACACCAGAAAATTGAGACATTCTCCTCTCTATGGGGAGCGAGTATCAGGTTACCGCGGGGAACAGTGACCCCCGCCGCAGTCATATCGGCGGGATGTCAGTCAGGAGCGGTCTTGTCACACTGCTTCCTTTTTCGAGTCCCAAGCAAAGCTGACGCTGTTTCCTGCTCTTTTGCCTCAAAATGTCACATAGCAGGACGAAGTACCCAGAGGCGATGGGTCATGGCACAAGCCTGTTTCATAGGCAAGGCTTTCTTAGTGTGGCGAATACCCCAGCTATCCGTGTAGATAATCGTCCTTTTCTGCTCATTATAACCGATAATGAGGCGCATGTGTCCCCCAACACTTTGCGGTAGTCCTTGCTCCGGGAAAATACCGAGTACCACCGCCCAGACCACGGGAATTCCTACGTCAATCTGTTGCTTGATATCACCGAGTCCCTTATTCATGTTACCGGGGTGTTTCTCGACATCCTCCAGAATCAGCCCCGCAATCTCGTGATCATCCAGCATCACGCCTGTCTTGCGCACCATCTTTCTGGCTTTCTTAAGGAAGGATTTCATGTTCACCCAGTCCCATGATTTCACCGTCATGTGAAATGGTCCACAGATATCCCTGAGCGCCTTATCCATGTCATTCAGCGTGGTCCCCTGGTCAGAACTCTTGCAGAGGGCAGCCAGCGCATGCTGATCCACACCATCCATTCCGTAGTATGCAAATACACGAGACACCGCCGCCGGCACGCAGTAGCCTTTCTCCCCTTGATCAACCATGGGAACGCCCTTGATCCATACATCTCCATTTTCTTCCGTCACGACGTTTTCCTTTAAATCGGAGCGTCGAGCTACATCTTTAGCACCTCCTTTTTCGAGCGCCTCCTTAGTAGGAGCAATACTCAAGCGAATGAATTCGGACACATACTTTTTCCCCTTGCCCGTGGTAGCAGATTCAAGCAGTACGGCACAATGATCATTCTGCCACTCCCACGCGCGCGTCTTGAGTCCTGTTTCTTTGCGGCTTTGCTGGCGCGCCACCCCTTCGCTCCCCAGCTTGTCCTTCAGCTGCGTCAAACTCTCGGAAAGAAGTGATTCGAACTGTTCCTTGTCCATATCACCATCATCTCCCTTGTTATAAATTGTAGTGTGAAATGAGGTGAAGTGCTTTTTATCTTCCGTTACTTTCATAACCACATCACCTAGCTGCACATCACCCATCTTTACATATTCCGACTTCTTGTAGCGAAGGCTTTGCTCATCCACCCAACGATGAAAGGTTTTACTGAAAATGGATCTTTCCACTTCCGCGCTCGACTTCTCCCACAAGGAGCCATCTACCGCCCATGATACAGGATCCCCGGCCAGCAATACATCGAAAGCCAGAAAGGCCATAAAAACTGCTGCCGCGCGTTTTGTGAGTCGGTTCATCATCGGAGCTTTTATCTGGTTAACCCATCTTGCTTTGCCTGATTCCAATAAGCATATTCAGAGCGATTGAAGTCAACGTACTCCGGCGAAAGATCAGTGGTGTACACAGTGTACTCCGACTTGCCAAGATTCAGGTTAATAAGAATCTCAAAGCTATCCGCCTGCACCAATGCCCGTAATTCATCACTGGGCGTGTCTGCCTGCACTCCTCCTCGACACGCAGGTTTACCGGCAATATCAATATCTACCTTTTCTTCCCGCACCCGCCGGCCGGCATATCCCACAGCGTGAATTATGCGTCCCCAATTCGGATCTCCGCCGTTCCACGAACTTTTCACGAGTGACGACTTAGCTACTCCTTCTGCGACTCGTTTCGCCTCCGCGCGATCCGGTGCGCCCTTTACCCGTACCGTCACATACTTGGTGACACGCTCACCGTCTTGTACAATACGCTGTGCCTGCCCCAGCAGCACGTACTGAAGCGCCTCGCAAAAACGCTTCCATCCCGAGCGACCGGGAGCCAACTTCACTCCGCTGGCTCCATTAGCAAGTATCAAGCAAGTATCATTGGTACTCATATCGCCATCTATGGTGATACGATTAAAGGAAAGCTCCACTCCCTCTCGAAGCGCTTCCTGCAGGGCTTTTCGTTCTACCGCCGCATCTGTACATACCATACAAATCATTGTGGCCATGCAAGGAGAAATCATGCCGGCCCCCTTACAGCATGACCCTATGCGCACCTCTTTTCCTCCTACGTGAAAACTCACCGCCACCTCTTTTTCTCGCGTATCACTCGTGATGATGGCCGAAGCTACTTCATGTCCTCTCCCTGCAGCCAAACCACGGCATAGTTCGGCTATCCGTGGCTCTATGCGCAACATCGGCATCGGCAACCCTATCACTCCCGTGGAGCAAACTGCCACCTCGTTCGGCTGTATACCCAGTTCCTGAGACACCATGCTACACTCCCGCCGTGCTACCTCTATGCCTGCTCTTCCGGTACACGCATTCGCATTCCCGCTATTCGCTATGATAGCCCGCACATTCCCCTTCCTCATGTGTTGCTTGCTCACTCGTACACATGCCGCCTTAACGCGATTTGTCGTGAATACACCTGCACTCGTCGTCGGCTCTGTTGAGTACACCAAAGCCAAATCCAACCGCCGCACTGCCGGATTTTTGATCCCACAGCTCACAGCGTGACTTACGTATCCTTTAGCCGCTGTCACCCCACCGCTTATTTCCTTGTATACCCTCTCTGCCATACACCTAATCTAGCATCTTCCCCACCTTTTAGCAAGCACAACTAACACCCTCCTCTCGCACCTGCATTTTCTTCCTCTCCTTTAGTCCTCTAGAGTGTTTTTTACTTCTTTTCTTCACATGAGAGCTTTCTCACATTCAACATTGATTATCTGATTTTTATGCATCATCACCGTGGAAAAATAAACAGAAGTTTCAAATGTCAAGAAAAGTTAACAATGGACTCGTGCCCGATAAATTTTTTTTAGCTCGTGGAACATGCATGGAAAGGAAAATAACAAAGAAATCAACCATGCAGGGGGATAAAAAAACTTTTCAGGATAGAACGAACATGGCATATTCACCCCCGACAGCGCACCGAACCAGGAACACCCCGACGAGAGGAGAGGAAAGACGGGCGAGGCAGCGACGCAAGGAATCAAATGAGAGAGTCGGAACGGGATGAAATCTGAAGAGAAAGAGAAAGCGCTATGGATGGATATCGTGAGCGACATCCGCCGGCGGGGAGATGTGGGGGAGTACGGACTGGAAAACTACATAGGTAAGCTAAGTTTGAAGGAAGACACAGGGACGCGGCTCATTCTGGAATACCCGTCGGATTTTCCGATCATGTGGCTGGAATTGAACTATAAGGAAAACATAGCATGTTCGGCGGCATGCGTGTTAAAAGCAGCGCGCGAGGTTGACTTTGTGCCCTGCAGCAACCCACAAACTGAACAAATCCCTGAAGAGAGAGACCTGGAACTGGAATTCCGGCATCTTATTCAGGCGAATAGCGAACAGGCAGATACCCATGTGCAGGATAAAACACCCCACAAGCGCAAGACCCTGCGTAAAGTGGATTCCTTCAACAGTGGGTTGAATGAAGAGTACGACTTTGATTCTTTCGTAGTGGGAGATAATAGCGAGTTCGCCTACGCCGCAGCCCAAGCAACTGCGAAACAGCCGGGCAAATACAACCCTCTCTTTATCCACGGAGAATCCGGCCTTGGCAAGACTCACCTCCTGCAGGCTATTGGCAATGCCATGCGCAAGCTGAATGAGGATGCCCGCGTGCTTTACGTCACCAGCGAAACGTTCACGAACAGCTATATCGATGCTATCGCTCAGAAAGGAGATTCCCTGAAGAACTTCCGTCGCAAGTACCGCAAAGCGGATGTTCTTCTCATTGATGATATTCAATTTCTCGCTCACAAAGGCAAAACTCAAGAAGAATTTTTCCATACCTTCAACACTCTCTTTGAAAGCGGCAAGCAAATTGTTCTCACTGCAGACTGTCCTGCGTCTGATGTGATTGATATTGACGAGCGACTCAAATCCCGTTTCGTGCAAGGGCTGTCTGTTGCCCTTCGGGCTCCGTCGTATGAGACACGGATGGCGATTTTACGCGCTAAACGCTGGCGCAAGCGCAGCGAGTTGCTCAGTGATGAAGTGCTTGATTTTTTGGCCAAGAGCATTACCCGCTCCGTACGACGCTTGGAGGGCGCACTAACACGCCTCTCCACATTCGCTTCATTTTCTCACCGCCGACCCACGGTGCAAGAAGCACGTGCACAGCTGCGTGAGTTCATGTATGAAGAACCTCGAACTCGCCTCGCCATCAAGGATATTCAGCAGTGCGTGGCAGATGAATTCCGCCTGCGCGTCGCTGATCTCCGCGGGCGCAGCAGAACAGCGCACATTGCACAATCAAGGCAGATCGCGATGTTCCTGGCGCGTCACCACACTGCCTGTTCGTTGCAGGATATCGGCGCATCCTTCGGTGGACGGGACCACGGTACAGTGATCCACGCAACGCGAACAATAGAACGGCGTCTCACGGAACAACCGGATCTACGGGCGGCAGTAAATCGTATCATGACGGCTCTGGGGGTATGACACCCCGTTAATTTCATACCTTACCCCATCGTGATCCATGGAGCAACATGCCAAAAAATCCCAAGCAGCATGGTCATCTGTGCTGTGGAGCTTGGTACTCACGGTCCTCAAGCTGGTAGTTGGCATCATTACCGGATCGTTGGGTATTTTATCCGAGGCATTGCATAGCACATTGGATCTGCTCGCCGCACTCGGCACACTCTTTGCCGTCAAAGTAGCGGCGCGTCCTGCAGATGAAGATCACCCGTATGGGCACGGCAAGGTAGAAAACTTAATGGCTCTGGCTGAGACGCTGCTATTACTTGGTACCGCAATTTGGGTCATACGGGAAGCTATCCACCGACTCATGAGCGACGATCCTGAGGCTCTGCGAGTGGATATTTCTCTCTGGGCATTCGTGGTGATTATCATATCGCTAGTGGTAGATATCAACCGCTCCGCGATGCTTCGCCGAACAGCGCGCGAAACAAACAGCGCTGCGCTGGAAGCTGACGCCGCCCACTTCTCCAGTGACATCTGGAGCAGTGCAGCTGTGCTAGTAGGTATCACCGGAGCAGCTCTTGCCGGACAGGTCACGCCCGAATCGCCACTGTACTGGCTACTCATCCGAGCGGATGTTTTCTCCTCGTTGGTCGTGGCATGCATCATCCTGCATATCTGCAAAGTGCTCGGCACTCAGGCCATCAATAACCTGATGGATCGCACGGACCCAGAGCTATACTCCCGACTTTCTTCTCTTATGTCGGAGCAGATGCCCGCCTATCCCTTGCGTCATTTGAGGGCGCGTTCCGTGGGCAATACCACGTACATCGAAATGGTTGTCGGCATGCCCCGCGATCTGCATATTGATACCGCTCATGAAATAGCCGACGCCATTGAAAGCCTTGTTGAACGTTCTACGCCGGGCGCAGAAACCCTTGTACACATGCAGCCGGAAGATATGGAACCTGACTCTCCGGAACAACTTGTGCGCCAGATTGCCCTCACCAACCGCATGGGAGTGCACTCCCTACGGCTTCTTGAAGCTGATCAGGGATTACTTGTCTTCACCGATCTGGAACTGCCTCCTCAGGCCACGCTGGAATCTTGGGCTGTACCCGTACAAGCTTTTCGCGCTGAAATCGCGCGACGTTTACATGCTGTTTCCGTTTTTGTGCATATTGAACCCAACGTACGCACACTGCCGGAGTACAAGCTGCCCGTTCCCGGCGATTGGGAACAACTTGTACGCTGCGCCATGGCGAAGCTAACCGCCCCCACTCCCTCCGCCATCCATCTCTTCACCCGCGGCTCACAGCGCGTCTGCTTTATTTGCATCCCGGCCGATCTCACTCTTTCCATCGCGCAGAGTCACGATCATCTTACGCGACTCACGGAAGAGCTGTCTGCCACCCTTCCCCCCATTGCCCGCATTTTTGTGGTATACGAATAAGCCCCGCGTCGGCCCTACATGGCTACATAGCGGGTACGCAGCAAATCGCTGCTGCGGTGTCCCATCTCTACTTGAAGCAAGTGGTAGTTGCGGTGCACTTTCAGGAAGCGTGTAGCAAAAGTATGCCTCAGCACGTCCTGCTGCCATGGCTCTCCCTGCCTTTCTCCCCACCCGGCGGCGTGATGCAGGCGCGTCCAATGCTTCACCCAATTCGGGGGGCAGAGCTTTTGCGTCTTTTCCTTTCTACCCACGCGACGCAGCACGCGGGCAAGTCGGGGCTGGATGGTCACGTGTCGCGCACCACCTGTCTTGCTATGTTGGGGGTGTATGCAGATGACCCGCTCCCGCACGTGAATCTGCTCCCACGTGAGACGTGCCACCTCGTGCGGTCGTACGCCGGCATAGAGCATCGTCGCCACCGCCGGCAAGCATATCCCTCCTTTGTATGTTCGTGATGTTTCCAGCAGTCTTTCTTCCTCCTCCCGCGTGAGAATGCGAATGCGCTGTTCCCTTACCAGCGGTGTTGGTACATTCCGCACCGGATTTTCCGAACACCACCCGTGACGCATTGCCGTCCCGAATATGCCGGAGAGCGCCGCCCTCGCCTTTTTCCGCTGACTCGGTGTATCAAACGCTTCGTTAATCCATGCGATACACTCCTCGGTGTGTATTGTGCGCACCCGACGCTTCGCCAATCCGGGACATTTCCTCATGAAGCGTTGCGCCACATAGCGCAAATCACTCAAGGTCCTCTTCCGTCGTTCCGTGCGATCCTCCAACGCCACGGTTACCGCACGTTCAAAGGTCACCGTCTTCTCTCGTCTTTGCAACTCCTTCGCTCCCGCCGCGATGCACGCGTACGCTCGTTTTGCCCGCCCGCGACCGGCCTCAATTGCCGCTCTGGCCACAAGCGCTGCCTCGAGCACATCCAGTCCGGTCCTTCGCAGCACTTCAATCGCTGCCCTTGCTTTTAATTCGTCTTTCATGTCGTTATGTGTTTCGTCATTGCCGATGGCTTGCGTATTCGGAATACGCAGTTCTTTGTGTGTATATTATTTACTATGAGATGTCAACAAATATGAAACGTCCCTCGTTTTCTGTGTAGGACGAAACGTTGCAGTGGAATTTTCCTATTGAAATTCCGTATCGCAGCTCCCAAATTACGGACTTGACATGCGTATTCCGAATACGGTAGACTGGCGCGACAGAAGAGCCAAGACTATCGTATGGACGAGCAAGCAGTGAAATACT
>CANQAC010000063.1 GCA_947589345.1 uncultured Akkermansia sp. | reverse complement strand
ATGTAAACACCGCCTATTTTGCTTACTATCAATAATCGAAAGAACTAACCAACCGTGCGGAAACAACCGCGCCGGCAACGGCTTTTTCTTCCGTCAAATTTCTCTAAGACTCGTGAAAATAATATTTTCCCAATTTTTAGACTGGACATCTCTTTCAAAAAGAGATGAGCGCCCATAACTCGCTAATTATCTGGATTAAAAATCAAAAAAACACGACACGAATCTGACCGAACCTGCCGCATTCGACAACTTTCACTGTGCGCATGATCTGTTTGCTTTGCTGCCCCGTTTGCACGTCTTGACAGAGCGGGGGTGAATATGCTATAAGACACCGGAGAGCGTATGCAGCAGGAATATTTTTCAGCATTAGTTCAGTTACTGGCCGGTTTTGGCTTTGCGGGGATGATCCTTGTATTGAGCGTGATATTTGGGCGTCGAGCGAAGCTGCGCAGGGCACAGGATGTTCCTTACGAATGCGGCAATGTGCCGGAAGGAGATGGGGCGCCGGGATTTTTCTCCATTAAGTATTATCTGGTGGCGGTGCTGTTTCTGGTGTTTGACTTGGAGGTGATCTTGCTTTATCCATGGTCCGTAAACTTTAAAGGGCTGGTGCAGGAAAACGGCTCTGCGCTTGCTGCCATGGCGATATTTATCGGGGTGTTGCTGGCAGCGTTTTTTTACGCTGTGGGGAAAGGAGTGATCGTGTGGCACAAGAACCCGACGCCGCCGGAGCGCTGATCCTTGTCCGCCCACAGTCTACCATGCCCGGCACTGAGCAGCTCAAAAATCTTCTGCGCAGGCGTATAGTCTTCCTGGATGGCGCCATGGGAACCATGGTGCAAAAACATCACTTGACCGAGGAAGATTACCGCGGAACACGCTTTGCGAATGCAGAACAGTACCCGCACGACTTGCGCAACAATAATGATGTGCTGGTACTCACGCAGCCCCGGATAATAGAGGATATCCACCGTGATTATTTGCAGGCCGGGGCAGATATCATCACCACTTGCACCTTCGCGGCTACCTGCATCGGTCAACACGAATTCTTCCACACGACGCCGCACGACTCGCGCGGACAAACGTACTTCGATAGCGTGTTGGAGAATGAAGATTTGGCCGGGCTGGTGCGCGATATAAACTTGGCGGCGTGCAAATTGGCACGCAAGGCGGTGAAAGAGGCCCAAGAGCGGGACGGACGGCCCCGCTTTGTCGCAGGGTCCATCGGACCGCTGTCGGTCACAGCCTCACTTTCGCCGGATGTGAATGATCCGGGATACCGCGCAATCAATTTTGACCAACTGCGCCGCGCCTACCGAGAGCAAGTGAAAACACTCGTCGAAGGAGGGGTGGACATCCTGCTGCTTGAGACAATCTTCGACACCCTGAATGCCAAAGCGTGCTTGTTTGCCATTGACGAATTGCGTGCAGAAATGGCGTACGATCTCCCCCCGATCATCGTGAGCTTTACCGTGACGGATCGTGCGGGGCGCACTCTTTCCGGACAAACAGTGGAAGCATTCTGGAACTCTGTTCGTCATGCGCGGCCGCTGGCAGTAGGTATCAACTGCGCGCTGGGAGCAGATCTGATGCTGCCCTTTGCGCGTGAACTGAGCGCACTGGCAGACTGCGCCGTCAGCATGTACCCCAATGCCGGCATGCCCGACCCGCTGGCACCCGGCGGTTATGAGCACACGGCAGACCACATGGCAAGCATCCTGCGCGAATATGCCCGGGAGGGGTTGCTGAATATTGTCGGTGGCTGCTGCGGCACCACCCCGGAGTACATACGCGCCATTCGCGAAGCTGTGAAAGATTTTCCGCCGCGCATTCCAGCTGAACCCGCTCCGACGGGACAAATGAGACTTGCCGGGTTGGAAGCCTACAACCACGATCGCACGCGCAACACACTTTTCGTGGGCGAACGCTGCAATGTAGCCGGCTCCCCGAAGTTCGCCCGCCTCATCCGCGAGGAAAAGTATGAAGAGGCTCTCTCCATCGCTCGCAAGCAGGTGGAAAACGGTGCGACGGTACTGGACTTTTGCTTCGACGACGGGATGCTCGACGGGCCAGAGGTGATGAAGAAGTTTTTGGACTTGGTGGCGGCAGAACCAGACATTGCTCGGGTTCCCCTCATGATCGACTCCTCCAAATGGGAAGTGATAGAGGCAGGGCTGAGCTGCATGCAGGGCAAAGGGATTGTGAACTCCATCTCGCTGAAAAATGGGGAAGAGGAGTTTCTGCGCCGCGCACGCATCATCCGTCGGTACGGCGCAGCCGTGGTGGTGATGGGATTTGACGAGCAAGGGCAAGCAACATCTGTTGAGGACCGCGTCCGGATCGCCAGACGCGCGCACAAGCTGCTGACAGAACGCGCCGACTTCCCGGAGGAAGACATCATTTTTGACCCGAATGTGCTGACGGTGGGCACCGGTATCGCCGAGCACGCCAACTACGCACGCGACTTTTTTATGGCGACGGCGGAAATACACCGCCTCTTTCCGGCCTGTCATATTTCCGGCGGCATCTCCAATGTCTCCTTCGCGTTCCGCGGCATCAATCCCGTGCGCGAGGCCATGCACTCTGCCTTTCTCTACCACGCACAGAGGGCCGGGCTGGATGTGTGCATCGTGAATGCAGGCATGCTGGATGTGTACGACGATATTCCTAAAGAACGGCTTGAGTTGGTGGAAGACGTGCTGTTGAATCGCAGAGAAGATGCCACCGAACGACTCACCGAATACGCGCACCAACTTGCCGCACAAAAAGAGCAGAAGAACGAACAAAGTGCGGCGGACGCCGCCGCGTGGCGCGAATGGCCTGTGCAGCAACGCCTGGCCCATGCTCTCGTGAAGGGAATTACCGACTTCATTGAGAAAGATACCTTGGAGGCTATGGAAACTTGCGGCAACGCACTCGCCGTGATAGAAGGACCGCTCATGAACGGCATGAAGCAGGTGGGCGAACAGTTCGGCGCTGGCAAAATGTTCCTCCCTCAAGTAGTGAAAAGCGCGCGCGTGATGAAAAAAAGTGTCGGGGTGCTTACGCCTTTCATCGAGCAGGACAAAGCCGGAGCTGCTGCCGTGGGCACCGTGGTTCTGGCAACGGTCAAGGGAGACGTGCATGACATCGGAAAGAACATCGTAGGCGTCGTGCTGGCGTGCAATGGATTCCGCGTGGTAGATTTGGGAGTGATGGTACCCTGTGAGCAGATTTTGGAGGCAGTGCAGCGCGAAAAAGCGGATCTCGTGGCTCTCTCCGGTCTGATTACCCCCTCACTGGAAGAAATGGCACACGTAGCGAGTGAGCTTGAGAAAACCGGACAAAGCGTTCCGCTGTTGGTAGGCGGCGCCACCACCAGTCCGCTGCATACCGCACTCAAGCTTGCCCCGCTTTACCCGCATGGGGTGGTGGTGCATACGACAGATGCTTCTACTGTGGCACCGGTGGTTGCTTCGCTCACCGGACAGGGACGCGCAGCAGCGCTGGCAACCATCCGCCAACAACAAGAAGAACTGCGCGCGAGTTACGCTGATGGCGAGAAAAAACCGCTGATGGCATTGGCGCGCGCGCGGGCGGCGGCATTGAAAACTGATTGGGAGAACACACACATCCCCACGCCGCAACGGACAGGGGTATTCACGGCCGGGACTCCGTGTGGTTGCGCGGGTTGTACGCCGCCGACGGATTATGCGATAAGCTGGCAAGAGTTGGAAAATGCGGCAGACTGGAGCATTTTATTGCGTGTGTTCGGACTCCAGGAAGCTTGGAATCCCGCACGCCGAGCGATTCATGAGCATGCCAGTTCTCAACAAGCCAATCAGATAAGATCTTTGCTCTCTGATGCCCGAGAGATGCTGCGCACGGCTGAACAGCAACAGAGACTGCAAGCTCGCGCTTGCTTCGGCATTTGGCGTGCCAACAGCGAAGACGATGACATACGGATTGCAGGCATCGATATCATGCTCCATACGATGCGCTGCCAACAGATAAGTGACCGCCCGCGTCTTGCCTTGGCCGACTTTGTGCCACCGGCGCCGTACGAGGGGTACGTGGGAGCCATGCAGGTGAGTATTCTCGGCGCCGAGCAATGGGGGGAACAATTGGATGCGCAACAGGACGCTTATTCCTCTCTGTTGGTTCGTGCCCTAGCCAACGTCCTCGCGGAGGCACTGGCAGAACGAGTGCACGGTCTTGTCGACACTTTATGGCCGGCGGACGGCGTGCAGAGCATACGACCGGCATGCGGCTATCCGAGTCAACCGGATCACGCTGAAAAGAGCGCCGTGTTTGCGCTATTGAATGCTCAGGAACACACAAATGCTTCGCTCACAGAATCTTACATGATGCGTCCTCAAGCATCTGTATGTGCCCTTATACTGCATCACCCGGAAGCGCGTTACTTTGCCGTCGGTCCTATCGGAGACGACCAGAAACAGGATTACAAAATGCGGGCAAAACGCGACGCCTGTCTCTGATGCTCCTTGAGTAACGGAAGCATTGCCAAAAGATTCCGTACGGTGCTCGACGGCCGCAAAGTCGGCGCCATTTGGAACCACTTTTGTATTGACATGAGGGGGTCTGACGTGTATACAGGATGGGAACGCTATGAACATACACCCCAAGTATACCCCCGAGTTGGATCCGAAGTTTGTATCCCCTGCACTTTGGAACAAGGCCTTTGAAGAGAAAGTGGCACAAACGCCCGGAACGCATAGCATTCAAATAGCGCTGACGCGGAAAGACGGAACCTGCTTCCGATGGAGTGGCGAACTGCTTCCGGCCGGGGAGGAAAACGAAGCCCTGAACAATCGATATGTGGAACGCATCGTGAAGTTTTTGTTGTGGATGAAGGGAGGGTGCGCACTCATGGTTGCCGGAGATGACAAGGTGGCCGACATGCTGGCGAAAACATATTGCCGGGGCGGAGCAAGGGAGTTCGACTGGGATTTCATTGGGAAACTCATCTATGATCAACCGATTGAAGTGATCAAAGTAGCAGATCCGGTCGCCCTGCCGGAGGAGCATCTCTCTTCCATTTCTCTGGGACGAAATTTGGACGGTAATCGAATTGGTTTCGATTTGGGTGGGTCGGATCGCAAAGCGGCGGCGGTGGTGGATGGCAAGGTTGTCTATTCTGAGGAGGTCGTGTGGAACCCTTACCACGAGAAAGATCCCAGCTACCACGTGGAGGGTGTGGATGACTCCTTGTTGCGCGTGGCAAAACACATGCCCCACGTGGATGCTATCGGCGGTTCCGCGGCCGGGGTATATGTCAACAATGAACCACGTGTAGCATCGCTGTTCCGCGGCATAGCTCCGGATGACTTCCAGAACGTGATACGTCCCATGTTCCACACGCTCCAGAAACGCTGGAGTGAACGAATGGGCAAGCACGTCCCCTTTGATGTGGTCAATGATGGTGAGGTGACTGCTCTTGCTGGAGCAATGGGCATGAATGATGATGCCGTGCTGGGCATTGCAATGGGAACTTCGCTGGCCTCCGGCTACGTGGACCCGGAGGGTCACATCATGCCGTGGCTCAATGAGCTGGCCTTTGTCCCGGTAGATTACCAAGAAGAAGGCGGAGTCGACGAATGGTCAAAAGACATGGGCGTGGGAGCCATGTATTTCTCACAGCAGGCGGTTGCCCGTTTGGCGCCGCGCGCCGGGTTTGACTTCGGCGACATGCCCTACCCCGAGCAGCTTAAGAAGGTGCAGGCCGCCATGGCTGAAGGTGATGAGCGCGCCCGCAAAATCTATGAGACCATTGGTGTGGAGTTTGGTTATTCCGTGGCGTATTTTTCACGGTTCTACAGCGTGAGAAATCTGCTCTTCCTGGGTCGTGTAGCTACCGGCGAAGGCGGACAAATTATCATTGACAAAGCCAACGAGGTATTGAAAGGAGAATTCCCTGAACTGCGCATTAATTTGTGCGTCCCGGATGAACGTACAAAACGCCACGGACAAGCAGTCGCTGCTGCATCTCTCCCCAAGCTCCCGTGAGTCTGCATCGGCAGCGAAAATGCGCCCACGTCTTCTCGGCGGGTGTCAGTTGTTTCGCTTAAGAATTCTAACTATTATTCCAAGTAGGGCAAAACGGGATGGCTAAGGGCAAAGAGATATGGGTATGCCCGCAATGCGGAGCGCAGGTAGACATATCATCACTGGGTTTGTACGCAGAGGTGACATGTCCACGCTGCTACCGCCTGGACCGCGTGCACGTGCAGCTAGGAAACTTTCGCTTGGAAAATGTCCTGGGGATAGGGGGCATGAGTGTAGTGTACCGGGCCATGGACGTGACGTTGAACCGGCACGTAGCGCTCAAGGTACTCAACGATACATTCCGGGAGCAGCCGGAGCGCATCGAACGCTTCGAGAACGAGAGCGCCATGATGGCTCGTGTGCGTCATGAGAACGTAACCTCAGTCTATTCTGCCGGACGCGCATACGGGCAGTTCTACATAGCCATGGAGCTGGTGGAGGGGAAAAACCTGGAACACATGGTGAGCCCCCAGAAGCCGCTGGATGCAGCCTTTTCTCTGGAAGTAGTGAGGCAGGTAGCAAAGGGGCTGAGAGCTGCGAACGAGGCCGGTTTATTGCACCGGGATATGAAGCCGGGCAATATACTCGTTGCGGAGGGGAGCAAGGTGAAGGTCATTGATTTCGGGTTAGCGCTGGATGACAAAGCCGGTGACACAGAGGAAGTGATATGGGCCACGCCTTATTATGTGCCGCCCGAAACCCTGCAACGCCAGCCGGAGGACGTGCGCACGGATATTTACGCGCTAGGGATGACGCTCCGCTACCTGCTCACGGGGGTAGAGCGATTCGATGGCGAAACGGACTCTGTAACAGGCTTATTAAATTGCAAGAAGAAACAGCCTCCCTTTGCAAAGCAACGACCGGATTTAAATGCGACGTTGTGCGACTTGGTGGATCACATGACGCAATTCCAACCAAGTGGACGTCCGGCGAATTACGATGAGCTACTTGAAGAGATCGGAGAGGTAGAGCAGGTGCTGACCAAAGAGCGGCAAGGTCCGGGAGGAAGTAAAATCAAGCGCGTGGGAGCGAAGGTCGGCGTCTTGGCGCTTGTGGTGGCTGTCGGGTTGTGGTTGGCGAACATGGTTCAGGAAATCTCCTCGGCGGGGAAAGAGCGGCCTCACGCCACAGTAGAAATGGAAAAAGTAGATGTCATGCCGGAAAGCATGGCACGCTTGCAGAAAGGTCTGGGCCTGTTAGAGGCGGGAAAATGCGAGGAGGCTGTGGGAAGTTTTTTGGCAACGAGCCGAGAGGAACAAGACCCATGTGTGGCCGCATGGGCGGCCTACTTAGCACGTACGGTGACGGAAATTGTACCGATTGTTGATGGAGCCGCAAAAAGGGAAGAAGCCCAAAAAGAGTTGGACCTCCATGTCAACGAGCAGAAAGCGCATTCCGCGCACACGGAAAAATTCTTGGAATACTTGCGCAAGAACGCCCAGCGTTTGGATCCCAGCCCGTCGGGATGGGCGCACGCTCAAGATGGCTGGCCGGAGCAGTCGTTAAATAATTTGACTCCCGAGACCGTGGAGCAAATGACTCAGGGAGATACTCCCATGCCCATGGTGCCGGTCAAACTCATGGAACTGGCAGAAATGGCTCTATGGCATGGGCGCAATGATATTGTGGACGCATGTTATGCAGGAATCAAGGCGACACGAGGAAGCATGGGAATGTACAAGGGCTTGGGAGAAACATGTGAGCGCGTGTTTATGGAACGCTTGAAGGTACGCCGCAGTGCCAAATATCAGGGCACAAGGCAGACTTTGCTGCAGCAGTTGCGTTCGGCCGCACCTTCTCAGGAGAACGTCGAACTTTTTCAAAAAATAAGTCAGGAGAAGGATTTGCCACCCCGCCAACATCTGCTGGCAGAAATCGAGAGTGAGGCAGCGCTGATAGGTATGAAACAAGCGGAAATGCTCCTACGCAAAGCGCCGAAAGCAGTTCGCGCGAACATGCCGCTTGCGAAAATGGCGGAAGCAGCCTATGCAGCGCTCAGCGACAGGCCGATTGTAATCGCACGGAATGAATATCAGGGATACGTCGCCGCCAACGTTAATGACGGAGACATCCATACGCGATGGTGTGCAGAAGATACAAATTCAGGGCCTCAACTCCTTATGAGGCTTCCCCGGCCCCAGCGTGTTGACCGAATCGTCATCTACTGGGGGAATAAAGACGAGCAGGGCTATCTGGTTCAAGTGGAGAATCAGGAAAAGGTATATGACTTTCCCATTCAAAAAAAGGAGGATAGCTCGACGCTCAAGCTAAACGGAGAAGAAGTACAGGAAGTGAGGATCCAGTTGACTGCCGCGAATCGAAATCGTGCAAGCGTGAGCGAAATTGAATTTTATGATACGCAAGGAAGGCGGCTTTACGATCCGGAGAAAAGGCCAAAAATCATTCAACTGGAAACAGATTCAGCCGAGACAGAAAATGTCGCCAAATTGGCCATGGATGGTGATACGCGGACGCGCTGGTGCGCTGCCAACGCGCTTCCGGGACACTTCCTGCTTTTGAAAACCGACCGGGCAAAGGAGATAAAGAAGATTCGGATATACTGGGAAAACAACTCACAACAAGCAGGCGCGATTGAAGGATTCTCGGGATCAAATCGTGTGGACTATAAGACTTTTTCGAAAAATACGGAGCAGTCGGAAATCGAATTGTCCGGGACTCCTCTTACCGCGCTTCGCATCAAAATGACCGATATGGGGCCGAACCACAGCTGGGCAAGCATCAGAGAAATTGAACTATTCGATAAGAAGGGAGAGAAGATCAATGCGGAAGAAAAGAGCAAGCAAGGGATACCTCAGGAAGTTGTGACGGATATCATGACTGTGGCTTCCGTCCTTTCCGCGGAGCCCTCTTATTACATGCCAAATCTCGAGAAGTCAATAACCTGCAGCAGAAGCGCACAAAACAGTTTCCGCACAATAGCAGCATCGTGGCACAAACGTTTCAAGGAAGAAGCCAATGTCCTCTCGTCGGATACGAAAATGCTTCCACTGAAAGGGAATCGGGATTTAGCGTTTGCAACGATCTTGGATAAATGCCGCCATAGCGTACGCGTTAAACTAAATGAAGGCAAGATCATCGGTTTCCTGAATTGTCCGAACATATACAGGTCCCCGAAAGAAATCATACTCGATGAACAACAAGCCTTATTCCTGTTGCGCGAAGGTGTGGTATCCGTTGTGTCCGGCAAGCAAATGCCCATGTTAGCGCTAAAGACAACAGTTACGATGGGAGTGCCGCTGTACGAGGGGGAAATAACCCCAGTGCCGGAGGAGAAAGTTTCTGCCCTTGAGCGGGAAAAATCGGCTGTGCCCCTGTACAACATGAATGACTTGCGCAACAACTTGGATAAGTTGAAGGAAAATCCGACTCCAAGATGTTTCCTGTTGGAGCTGGTCTACTGGTTTCAGTGAATAAACATAGGCTCGCAAATGAGTCTTGTTGAGACTTCAAGACAGCGTGATCCACGCCCATCTTTCGAAGCATTTTGGCGCCGCGCCAGACAAGTGCGCGTTCATTATCCTCGCGTGGCGCGACACAAGAAACAACAGCGCTACGGGAAAGTCCTCTCGTTAAACTGAAACTCATTCAACGCCGCATTCACGATCTCCGCACCCCATCCTCACTCAGATGCGCACGTTCACTCGCCCGCCAAGATCTGCTTCCTCCCTCCCAAAAACAGGAGTTGAACTAAACGTCAAAGACGCGGAAAAACTAGGGCCGG
>CANQAC010000062.1 GCA_947589345.1 uncultured Akkermansia sp. | reverse complement strand
ATGAGCTTACCACGGTCTGCCGACTTGAACCCCTCCAACACTGCATTGATGGCTTCGCGCTGATGCTCCTTAATAGGATGCTTGGTTACTTCGCCTAATTTCCCCTTGGCGAGAGCATTCCAATCCACGGCTGATCTTTCCAACTCAGCCAGCCCGACGCGTTGGCAGGGGATATTCTGCCTGTACATTTTATCCAGCAGCACCCTATTCCAATGGTCAGTCGTGGCTATGATAATACCCTGTACGAATGAATCCTCCTTGCTGTGCTCTGTCTTGATCTTAGCACCAAGAGCAGCGAAGAAAGTCTCCACATCATGAAGGCTCATGAGGTGATCAGGTTCGTAGAACTTGCACTGAATCGCGACATATCTGTCCGAATCAGCCTCTTTGGCTACTAAGTCAATGCCAACATCCTGACCTTCTGCATAAGGCCAATTCCCCCAAAGCCAAACTTCCGAAAAACGCTCCTTGTATATCGGATCATCCTGAAGGAATCGACAAATCAGCTCCTCGAAACGTGTCCCCTTTTCTCTCTCCGACAAATCCTTCGTCGCCTCTCTTATTTGATCAAGGAGCTGGCGAAGCGTTACCTTCCTCTTAAAACATTCCCCCTGTTGCAGCGGCTCATTTTCAACCTCCTCCCGCTGCGTGCAAACTTTACACCCACTGCCTAACTCATTCTGCCTTAACGGATTACCACCCCCCCCGATATGTTGATTTCAGTATTTTGCATAACTAGATATAGTATACCTCAAGCGTAATATACCCCACCTCACTACCTACGACAAGAAAAATTCGCAACTAACAAAATTCTCACCCCCTCCAAAAAAACCTGTTGGTGCAGTCAAGTGGATAGTTCCCAAAAAAATTGCGCGCTTATTCACATTTTGTCTTGTCAAGATGCATCTTTGCGTGTATCATGCCGCAGCGGTCACCCCGTCGTGGGTGTTTTTCACTGGCTCGGTAGCTCAGTTGGCAGAGCAGGGGACTGAAAATCCCCGTGTCGGCGGTTCGATTCCGTCCCGAGCCATTCTTCCTGCACTTGCGCAGCAACGGGGCGTAGCTCAGCCTGGTAGAGCGCCAGCTTTGGGAGCTGGATGTCGTAGGTTCGAATCCTGTCGCCCCGATTACGGATTGGGTCCCCTGAAGTTTGGGGATACTCGACCGGTCGGTTCCGTGTCTGAGCAGCTGTTGTTTTTGCCTTGCTATGCTCACCGGAAGCTGCTATCATGCGCGTGACACAATGGCAACACGCTTCACAATGAAAAGCATTCTTTCCACCCTTCTTTTTGGTTTGCTCCTGTTGAGCAATAATCTCTTGGCAGAAAAGTCAAGTCCTGTCACCGAGGTGACCCTGTACCCTTCTACTGGCGTACGCTTTGTTATCTGCACTGTGAATGACCAAAAACTTCCTTCCCCACTCTTCACCCGTTTCCAAGAGAAGTACGTGCCGCTCTTCATGTCGATGCGTGCGCCAAGCGAGCGAGCGCTACCGGAAAGCGACGGACACATTCGTCTCTACGACTCTAAACCGGAAGACGCAAAAAATCCTGGCAACCCGTTCCTCGACATTACTGTGCCGGAGGAGATGCGCAAGGGGCGTGTCCTCTGCATCGTTGTTCTCGTTGCGGAAAATGCAAAACCTCAGCTTTACTACATGCACGAGTCCGACTTTCCTGTCGGCGGCTTCTATGTCCTCAACTTCTCCCCTTCTCCACTGGAACTGCTGGTGACCACTAAAGATGAGTTGCCGGAAAAGGGGATTATGATTGCCCCTTACTCTCGCCCGGCTAACGGATGCTTCTCCCCATCGACCTCCAACATTTGGTCATTCCGAGGCAAAGAAAATCCGGAAGTCAAATCTCTGCTCTATATGTTGCGTGTTCCTTCCGAGACAGAGGAGTCGGACGCGATCCCCTTGCGGAGCGCTAAGTTTACTCCGAATAAATCGCAAGCTACCCTTTGCATCGTCGTCAAACACCCAAAAATCGAGCAGGCTTTTCGCCTCCTTTCCATCCAATACAACAACGAGGCTGATAAGCGTAATAGTGCTGCACAAAACGGTGGACAGAACTCCTCTCTCCGTGGTAGCGCCCGCTCCTCTATTTCCACAAATCCTCGCTGATATTTACCATGAGTCAACTCAAGGAGGGAGTCATTGCTGAGCGTATCGCGCGCATCGGAGATCAATTTGCCATCAGCGGTGATTTTTTGTATGGAGAAGAACTGCGCAATGGCCACATCAATACGACGTATCGCGCATGTTACCGTACGGATGACGGTCATGTAGATCGGTACATCCTGCAGCGCATCAACGATTACGTTTTCAAGGATCCTGCACAGGTGATGAAGAACGTAGAAAAGGTGACACGACACATATCATGGAAAGTGCTGCGCCGCCGCAAAAACGCAGCAGGACAAACGCTCACCCTCTACCCGGCTCGCGGAGGTCGCAACTACATTAACCTGCCTGAGGAGGGCGGCATGTGGCGTTGCTACAACAACATTGAAGGTACTCACACTTATGATGTTGTAGAAAACACACGCCAAGCTTACCAAGCAGGGTATGCTTTCGGCTCATTCCAAGAGCTCGTCTCGGATATGAATCCTGAGGACATCCGCGAGTCGATCCCTGATTTCCACAATACTCCCAAGCGTTTTGAAGCCTTGCAAAAAAGCGCTGCGGCGGATATCATGCACCGTGTTGATTCTTGTAAAAGAGAGATCGAGCTTATTCGATCCTGGTCCCCGCAATTCAGCAAATTGGTCGATATGCAAAAAAGCGGCGAGCTTCCCACCCGTATCACCCATAATGATACAAAAATTAACAACGTGATGCTGGATGAGGAGACCGATGGTGCGGTTTGCGTCATTGATCTGGACACTGTAATGCCGGGTCTCTCTCTCTACGATTTCGGCGACATGGTACGCACGGCCACCTGCATGGCGAGCGAGGATGAAACAGATCTCTCCAAGGTACATATGCAAATGCCTTTTTTTGAATCGCTTGCCGAGGGCTACTTGGACGCAACGCACGATTTCCTCACACCTGAAGAAGTAAAAATGCTCGCCTTTTCAGGCTGGCTTATTACAACCGAAATCGGTATGCGTTTTCTTACGGATTATCTGGACGGAGACAAGTACTTCCGCTGTGAGTACGCAGAGCATAATCTTGTTCGCGCCCGCAACCAGCTTGCTCTCGCCGAGAGCATACAATCCAACATTCCCCGCATGCAGAAATACATCCTGAAACTCATCAAATCGTACGCAGACTAATGCTTAACCCCATGCTCCGTTTTATTCACACATTAGCGCTTACTCTTTGCATGCTGGCAGGGTTCTGCTACTTGCCGGCAGTGGCTTTTGGGAAATCTTCTAAGGGGGCTGCTGTCGGAAAATTCCTGCGCGATTCTTTCCCCGGCATGGAGAGAGACGAAGCTCTTTATCTGCTGCGCTTGAACCACTGTGAAGTTACTGTCGTCGTAGGCTTAGGCAATGTCCCTCTGCTTGTGCTGGTGGAAGGCGAGTCCCAAGAACAAGCCATGCAGACGGCAAAACAATTTGCCGCCTTCATCGACCCAAAATGCACAGTCACTCCCTTCATGGGAGACGAACCTGCCGCCTCCATTTTTACGCCGTTTATTGACTCGTTGGATGGTTACCTCTTTAGCCCGATGCACATGATTCTTACCCCCTTCAACGAGTGCCATAAGCTTACGCGATTTGTCTCTTGGAAGGGAGGCTTGCTCACAGCCTTAGTCAAGGATCGATGTGGTCGCCGGAAAGGGGAAATGGAAGTTACCGTCATCCCAAAGCAGAGTAGGATGACTTTCGCCGAAGTCAAAAAAGTGCGCGGCAACCTCACGTATGGTGACTTCGTCTACTCCAACGACATGCGCCGTGCACGCACGTGGGGGTTCCCCGGCACAGACGAACTCACGCCCCAGCAAATCAAGGACATGAAAAAAGATTTCGAATGCAAAGAAGTCGTTTCTTTCTTCGACAATGGACACGACCAAACTTGCATCCTCGACTGTGGGAAAAAGGCATACGTTGGCGATCCTAATTCCATTTTGCAAACTATCCGCGGCGAGGTTACCCCCACGCAGCCCCATTTCCCGGAGAACGACCTTCCTTGGCCGGCTGAACACCCCTCCTCTTCCCCAGCAAAACCATGAATACGCGCTATCTCCTATTCCTGATGATGTTTATCGTGTTTGCACTTGTGCAAATGCTGCCAGCGCATGCGCAGGAAGAACGAAGAGACACCATATCTGTGGATCTTTTTAAGAAAATGTTTCCGGATGCAAAAGCAGACGGGAGCTGCTTCCTGCTTCGCATGGATGGTTGTCGTATTGTCGCGGTGAGTACTCCCTATTCCTCCGGACGAATTGAACTCATCTTTGTAAATGCACCAAAAAAGGCCGCAGCCGTTAAGTTTGCATCCAAGCTGGCTGCACAGCTTTCTACGAAATGTCAGGTAACTCCTTTCGAGGGTTCAGAGCCGTGGGTTGCCATTATCTGCCCACTGACTGGTCTCAGTCGACAGTTTTCCCCCTCCCTGTTCCTTTACCCCGGCAAAGGCAAGGACGTACGATTCATTGGGTGGCAAGGGAAACTCCTGCGCGTTCAAATGGAGTACAAATCAACCAACTATCTTCGAAAAAAACACCGAGGCATTGCGGAAATGCTGGTTGATTTGACGACCACAAACATTGATCATGTCGAGTTCCGCCTTTCCAAGGGACATCTGGAAAACGAAGATATGAAAGATTTCATTTGCAGCCGGATAATGAACAGCAGTCACTATCTCCCTGAGTTCATCGGGCGTCAAAAATCTGAACTACGAACAAAGTTCCCGGGTTACGAGCTCATCTCCTACAGTGTGTCCAGCGATTTCTGCATTGCCAACAAAGGGAAAGTATTTCATGCTGGTTCAATCGAGGCTGTTGCTGACTACATTTCATCCAAACACTCCATTGCTAGATTTAGTTTCCCGGAGGAAGAATCAGCATGGCCCACGAGTTCGCTCGCTGAAAATGAAAAAAATAGCAGCAACGCAAAAAAAGACACGAGTACTGCAATGGGGAGTACTCAAAAACCATCCGCAGATACTCAACCAACCAATCCCTCCAATACTTCGTCCACAGGCATCGTCGCTGCAGCCACCAGGAAGAACGACTCGGCAGACCTTCCTTTCATGGCCTATACAACTCCCGAAACACCTCAATCCCCTCAATCTTCCACAACAACACCTGCGTCATCCTCCCAAACTGTACGCTACGGCATGCAACGCACCGCCATGGGATCATATTATGGTCCCATTGTTGAGAACGCTTCCAACTCTGCCATCAACACACAAGAACCTATTGATGTTGCCAAAGCTATCAAGCAATACGTGGAAATGTTAAACACACTTTGAGTTCCCTCTATTTAGCAGAAACCATGGAGCGCCGTACTCAGCATTTGCTCTTTGAAGCGCCTAGCCTCACCCCCGGAGAGCGAGCAAGCACTTTGCAACGCCTGTTCTGTCGCTGCGCTGCACAAGAACAAAAAACTCATTCTGCTCAATATGTACCCCAAGATGTACTTGCTGCTTATGGGGAGTTGGAGAGTCGGCTTCTCCACCTGCTGAGTGCAGCTTCTCTCAACCGCACGGATCGTTGTTCATCGGCTTTGCTTCGAAAAATCGAAAAAAAACTCAGTGCTCTGCCGGAGTGTCTCATGCACTCTCTCAATGCTACGCCGGAGGATGACTGGATGCTCTGCTACCGCAGTCTGGTGGAACTACATAATCTACTGGAAGATGCACACCTTGTCGATGACGCACAGGAATATGCAACCCTTGTAGATATCATGTCGCGACTGGCTTTAGCTCTATCGAAATCCGCAAATGTACGAATTGACGCTGCATCCATGTTCGCGCTGTGGTTGATGCAAAATCACCTCCAGCGTTACACCCCTCGTCGACGCCGCACCTCAAACAAGCCACGCCGAACTTCTTCACCATCCCGTACTGTAAAACATCATGCATCTCACCCCGCAAAAAATTGACAAGGCAAGAAACTTGCTGAAGTCCACGCGAAAGGGTACCGCATGGACAACGCGTAATAAAATCCTTGCTCTTTTTGCCCTCCTCTACCTTATCTCTCCCATTGACCTGTTGCCGGATTGGGCAATTCCCCTGATCGGGTGGTTGGATGATCTGGGGATTATTGGCGCAGTGGCCCTCTGGATCAGTACGCATCGACGTCCTGCATCTCAACCGCTCCAGGAGAAGAAGGATGAGGAACAGGCATAGCTTTTAACGCACGTTGAGCCGGTCTGTAACCTTGGTCGGCTGCCTTTCTCCACCAGATGAACGCGTTTTGCGGGTCAGGGGCCATCTCCAAGCCGGCAATCCCATTGTACAGCAGATTGGCATAAGCAAACTGCGATGCCGGATCACCACTTTGTGCAGCATGAGAAATACGTTGCAAGTACTGCCGCAAACTTTTTTCCTGCTCTTCAGGCGATAAAGGCGATTCACCGGGTTCAAGTTTGCTCTGTGTCGTCTGCTCGATGTCATGACTGATACCCCGCACTGCTCGAGCAATTCCCGGCAAGATACAACACAGGCAAAGTCCACACATCAGCACGTACTGCCATGCCGATACTCGCGTACCACGTCTCAATAGAAATGGTCTGACGCGTCCGGCAGATTTCAACCCATGACGATTCGAGCGACGTTCAGCGTTTCGAGACGACATACGAGCGCGGTGACGCGGCATCTGAGCAAGTTCGGGCAAATGGTCGTATTTCTTATGCCTTTCAAGCCAGCTGTCATAATCGGCTCGTCTCTCAGCATCACTCAACGTGTGCCAAGCCTCTGCTACTTGTTTAAACCTTTCGACCGCAGCGGGATCACCGTCATTGTGATCCGGATGCAAACGCATGGCTAACTTGCGATATGACGCTTTGATTGTAGTGCGATCTGCATCTGGTCTTACCCCCAGCAACTCGTAATAGTCAATGCGCATACCCCTCGCTCCTTTCCCATGACGAACTCATTGTTTGAGCAAAACTCCTCAAATTATGCTGCGGCTCCCAACCCAATGCACGAAGACGATTACTGTTTACGCATTGGTTGACTCGCCCCCGATGTGAACACGAAGAAAGTTTCTCCAGTGGACACAAGCCGATTTCACGAGCCATCCACGCATAAAAATCATCCGCGAAGAATGTTTCACTGCTCACATTGTAAAGCTGCCCGGATTCTCCCCGTTCTGCCAATAACATGAGAGCGTCAGCCGCATCCTTCACATGCACATAGTTGAGTTTGCGCCTCATTTCTCCGGGCAGTTTTTCTCCCATTTGCACATAGCGGCGCAGGATTTCACAGCGTCTCGGTCCATATAACGCCGCAAGCCTCGCCACTACTCCACCGGCTTCACATACGCTTCTCTCAGCCGTCAGCACAGCGCGCATTTTTTCCCCTGCTGCGTGACATACACTCGCTTCCGTCACCTCGGCTCCTCTCTGCTCACCGTACACCGAGCATGTGGAGCAATACACAACGCGCGCTGAAGGAACCGTGCTCACCACTTGCGTCGCCGTGCGCACGTACGTTTCCCAATATGCCGCTTCATCTCCCCCGCGAGTAGATACGCAGCAGTATACAATCTCGGGGTCCAGCTTCTGCACAGCCTCCTGAAGTGTGGTGGACTCCTGTGCCAATCCGCATACGTCAGCTCTGTCTCGTTGCGCATCTATGCCCAGCACCTGCGCCCCTTTCGCGCGGCAACGTCGCACCAACTCTTCACCGAGCATACCGACACCCACCACCCAAACTCTGTGCGGGGGAGTCATCATTGTCGCATTGCCTGATAAACACACCAAGCCTCGGCCTGCTCCAAATCTCCCGGCAGTGTGACTTTAGGATTCATACCGACTTGCACGAATTGAGGTCTCACTCCCAACCTCTGTAATGCGGTCACCTCATCTGTTACTTCCTCCTCACCCAGTAGCTCGTACGCCGCCCGCAGCATGCCCGCGCGCGCTACCTGCGGGGTCTCCATCCCCCACATACCCGTACGGTCGATCTGCTCCGGCAGACAATAACCGGCTTCATCACCCCGTTTGAGAGTATCCACCACCACATGAGCGCAAGCCGCAGCACCGCTCCTCTGCGCCGCGTCTAAGCATCTTTGAATTGCCTCCGGAGTAATTAACGGTCGCGCACCATCATGCACAGCTACCCAACAGTCATCCCCGCATACCGCCGCCAGCCCGGCTCGCACAGAATCCTGGCGACGCACCCCTCCGTTCACTCGATCTAGAGATACTCCATCGGCATATTCCCAAAGCCGCAGAGCATCCCAGCGCTCCTGGGGACAAACGAGGATTATTCGATTAACCTTAGCCTGAACAAACGCACGAACACTGTGAGCGAGAACCGGAACACCGGCTAGCGGGGCTGATAGTTTATCAAACCCTGCTCGCCGAGAATTTCCGGCCGCCACAATGACCGCACAAAACATAGCCGTTGTGTCTTCAGCTTAACCTTTTCCCCACCATGGAGGATAGCAATTTGCCCGGGGCACGCCCTTCTGTGCGAGCCTGCATTTCCTTCATCACACGCCCCATGTCTTTTTTACTCGTGGCTCCCAGCTCATTAATGACTGCTTCCAAAATAGGCAATATCTGCTCCTCACCCATTTCAGCAGGAAGAAATGCGGATAAAATCGCCGATTCAGCTTTCTCTTTTTCCGCCAATTCCGGGCGTCCAGCTTGCTCGTACATCCGGATGGAATCTTCACGTTGCTTTATTTGCTTGCGTACCACATTGAGCGCTTCGTTCTCCGGCAACTCTTCGTGTACGTTTCCCTTGGCTACTTGCGCATTCTGTAGCGCTGTCTTGAGACCTCGCAGCGCACCAAGCGCCACACTGTCCTTTCCGAGCATCGCCTCTTTCATTCTTTCCGTGATTTGCGCATATATTGTACTCATAACCCGGCTATTTAAGCAGTTTTTGATGGTCCTGTCAACACCATTGCCTAGTGCGTTTCATGGACAAAATCAGCGGCTCTTACCCCTTTCCTTTCTCCATTTTCCCACATTGCCGCTCCGAGCGGACATACCTCGAACCACGGTGATACGAACGGAGTGTAACCTTGCTTGCAGGGGAATGCTGTCATACGGGCGTCTACCGGCGCAAGGTGTGGCACGGTTCCCGACTACCGGTTCGCGCACGTAGTCATATGTTCGACGTCCCAAAGTACAGCTTTTTTGAGCTGTTCCTAGTATTCAGGGTACCAATCCGCCAAATTTTTGTCCTCATGCGGGTCATCCTTCACATCAAAGATCTCAAAATCTTCCCTATGAGAGCGGTGGTATACCCCGCTTGTTTAAGAACGCTTACCAGCGTATGGCTGTTCTCCAGCGGAGCATCAAAGTTATTATTTCGTCAGGTGAGGTGTATTTATCTGGGGCAAGCCCGTATTGCGCCACACACCACTGCCATTTTATCATGCTTCCTCCTCACCAGACGAGTTTCTTGTCCATTTACTTGCTTTTTTTCTAAAAAAATACACATTCGTCCCAAGAAAATGTAGATTCATGGGAGGGAAGCATGATGATGGGAGGAGTTGGCGATTTTTGGGCAAATCCATAAAACTTTACGTGCTATCGAGCACTAAAACCTCTTCCGTCCCTGCCATGTCATATGGTTGGTTTAGCCACGAAAATAGGTTCTGCGTGCTCAGCAGTGATATTCGTAGGTAGTGAACCAAACCTCCCAGCGACCAGCGATGCGAAGCGCGTCG
>CANQAC010000061.1 GCA_947589345.1 uncultured Akkermansia sp. | reverse complement strand
GCTCGTTTCGCCCCGTCGTTGTGGTGATCCTCGTACATTCTCTCCTTTCTTGCGGCCGCTGCGGATTTTTTTGGCAGGAGCGCCGGGGGGAGTTTATCTCTTTTTAAAAGAGGAGGTCATTCAACGAATCTCTATACAACTGTTTATTAGCAGGATAGAGAGAGTTTTGATGAGCTAACACCCCAGGGAGAGCATTCGCTTCACAAGCGTGGGAAATCTTTATTCCATTGAAAAATAGTGAAAAGGTAGAAAAGAAGTTGACATCTCCTTTAAAAAGAGATAGGCGGCGATGGAGGGAGGCGCAGATTCTTTAATATCAATTTGTTGAAAGAAGATGCGGGGGATGAGAATCAACTTTTCACCCCGGGAGGCAAAAGAGGCGGCAGCACGCTTGACAAGCCCCGGCGGAAACTGAGCTGCAGAAGAATAAGCCGAGAAAAGGCAGGGAAGGAAAAGGTAGTAGCTGATCAATTGTTTGCATATCAGCCTTCCCGATGTTTGCTACTGTTTTTGCGGTTTTTCTTCAGGACTTGGATTCCGGAGCACTTTGTTGTTTTTCTGGAGATTTTTGTCCTCAGTTTGTCCGGCGCGTCGGTCGCATAAAAAAGGTTGCAGAGGGGTGACCCGCTGCAACCTGAGTAAAGAATTTACGAGTAGCTTAAGAAGCCGGAGCAGCCTCGATGACAAGAACCTGGAAAGGTTCAAGTTTCAGGGTGGTCGCCTTACCGACCTGCACACTCTCGGGGAGCTTGTCGCCCTTGGGGGAAGAGAGGGTGTAGGAGGAAAGAGCGCCCACCGGCAGTTCAAAGACTGCAGCGGGATCAAAGGAGAACTCCTGAGGAAGGGAGGAGGGGTTACGCAGTATCAGAACGCCCTTGCGCGGAGACCAGGCGGCAAAGCCGTATACCTGCAGTTCGGCGGGATCGCCGCCCACCCAGTGGGAATCCACCATCACATCCGCATTCTCGCGGGTCCATTTCGCGGCGGCAGCGAGCAAGTCCCACTCTTCAGCCTTGAGCATGGAAGGAGTGATGTACAGCTCCTGCATTTGAGTGCCCAGACCGAAGCCGCTCCAGATTTCATTGGACAAGTCATCACCCTCTGTTGTTTGCAAGCCTCGTGCGCCCTTGTTGTAGATAACGCCGTGAGTCATGAGAGAGTTGATGGGGAAGAGCGGAGAGGTGGCCACGTTATTGGCGTAGATTTGAGAATCGCGGAACGTGATCCACTGGTTGCGTGTAGAGCCTTCGCCGCAGAAATCGTGATCCCAGCCGCCGCGCCAGATGGAGTCAGCGATGCCGAACCAGAATGGAGAGGCCCAAGTCCCGGTGGTGAGATTGATGTAGATGTCGGGACGCTCGTTGCGCAGTTCTTCAATGAGGGCGATGATGGCGTCAAAATCAGTGCCGAATTGGGAACCTTCCGCAGGAGTGGCTTCACTGGAAGTGCCGTCGAATTTGAAGTGATTGACGCCATTTTCCCGGATCATGTGCAGGCACATGTCGCGGAAGAATTCGTAGTACTTGGGACCAGAGAGAGCAAAGCCGCCTTCATTGGTTTCGTACTTACCCTTGGCTGCCGCCAGTCGCTTATCTCTCGGCGGGCCGTAACCACCCCAAGCAGAAAGCCACACACCGGGAGCAGCCTTGTAGCTCTCTGCCAGCTTGCGTATGTTGCGGAACTCGTTGGGCAGATCTTTGTGGAATTGCCAGAGCGTTTCCGTGTCATCCCACCCGTCGTCAAAGAGGAAGGAATCCATCTGCACACCGCGTTTTTTGACGAGTTCCTCGCCGAAGGAGCGCACAGCGTCCATTGCCGCTTTTTCACCGTATGGCGTGAAATAGCCGATGTCGTACCAGGTGTTGTAGTTGAGGAAAGGAGCGTAAGCGCGCGCGCGCTCGGAGTTCAGGTAGCCGAGCTGGAACGTGCGGCGCAGCTGCCCCGGCACACTGAAGCCGAGTACGGCAGAGAACTTGCTTTCGGCGCGGCGCGGCAGATCCGTTTTGCGCGGCAGCGAGCAGGTGAATCCCTTGTCGGTGACTTCACTCAACCCCATCGGATGCTCCATGCCCGCAAACAGACGGTTCCCGGCGGCCACAACGGGGGCGCCCTTCACACTGCCTTCCACACGGGCCTCCTGGGCTTTTATGTCGAGCAGCGTGATTTTGCGCACCGGCATAGTGAACTGTTGCGGCGTAATATCCAGCCCGACGCGCAGGTACGGCATACCTTCTCTCAGCTCCAGCCACCAGGTGATTTGGTTGCCATCGGTAGACAGGACGAAGGGGACATACACGCGAGTGCCTTTCACGCGTTCCACAAGTCGACGAGCATTTTTCTGCGCGCTCAGCTTTTCAACCCTCAATTCTCCGCAGATGAGATCTGATGCCGTGAGCAGGTGGCTCGTTTCCGCTATTTTTTTCTTTGAACAGGCTTCGTCAGGAGCCTCGTCCAGTACATCCAGACAAAAGATGCCGTTGTCCAGGGAATATGAGCGACCGTTTATTTTATCCTGCACGGTGACGCCCACAAGTTTGCGCCCGGCTTTCTCGACCAGTACGGAGATATAATCGTTCTCAAGCATAACTGTGTTCTCGTTGATAGTGATAGGGTCGACCTGACCTGCTGCAGCGGGGGAATCTTGCCCGGGGCAAGCGCCGCACACAACAAGCCCCAGCATAGCCAGACCCGTCATGGTGTGATAAGGGATCATGAGGGAGACTGTACTACATCAATCGGCATCGTGCAAGCTTAATCAAGAAGAACGTATTTAAAAATATGTTTGCTGATTTTTCTAATTTATTGATAGTGAGCCTATATTCACGGAGGCTCAATTCTGTATGAAGACTTGGAGATGTCAACTTTTCTTGCATCATGGAGTCATGCCGTTACCATGGTTCCTGGTGTCCCAAAACAGGCGCCATCAGGCGTTTGCGGGTTTTCCTTCCCACAGAGGTTCATCCAAGTGGATATTACCTTGAAGAGCGTAGAAATTCGCTTGACACACGATGGGTATTTTGCTAGGAAGTCGGGATATAAGTAGATAGTTCCGACTATGGCTCACGATTATACCAAAACAAGAAAAGGGATAAGAGCTGTGGGGGCGTTACTCATGCTTCTGAGTGTGGGGAACGCTTACTCATTGGACTTGGCGCAAGGATGGAAGAGCGGAGAAATGTGGAAGGCAAAGAGACAGCCCATGTGGGAGGACGTTCCTCTCGAAAGCATCAATGAGACCAGCACGCGTCCGACTCAAAAGAATTTGATTACTTTCGGGCGTCATCAAGTGGAAGGCAATGTGGTGATCGACTGGAAAGAAGGCAAGGAGGCAGCTCCGGAGGCGACTGAGCAGAAGCCGTCCGCACAAGAGGGTAAGAAGCAGACACCGCCGGCGAAAGACAAGTCGGGTGACGATGGAAATAAGAAAGCCTCGCAGGAGGCAGAGTGGGCAAAGAAATACAACACGCTTTGCAGGGTGACTTGCGATATATACAACCGCAACGATTTTGGCGATATCGATAAAGAAAGTTTTGACAATCGTCTCTCGTCGTTTAAGACAGAGTTGAGTCGCGTGAGTGGGGTAAAGATGACGAAGGTGAGGATTCCTGCGTCGAAGTCTTCTACCAAAGTGGAGGCCTTTCAATGGGAAGGAGCCCACGGTGTCGCCAGGCTGTACGTGGCAACCACGACATTGAAAAAGGAGAAGAAGAAGGAGAAAGATGACAAAAAGGAGGAGAAGAAACAAAAGGATGGAGGGGTACGCGCGGAGTATATCCGCATGGTGTTGGCGCCGGATGTGGCAAGCATAGAGCGCGCGGCAGGCAGTGCGAGTAAGGGAGACAAGCGCGCTGCTCGAGCGGCGGTCAAGGAGAAGGATGGCAGCGTGTGGATTAAGGATTTCCCCATGGTGGAGCAAGGGATGAAGGCTCCTTCATTTCCGGCGCAGATGACGCGCATGCTCAAGTATTACGGGGTGGAAGGAGCGGATGTGGACACCGTGTCGGCTTTGTGTGAATCGCCGAGTGACGGGTATACACGTGAGTGGATGGATAGTACTCTCAAGCAGATAGCCCACAATTACCGTTTCAAGGTGAAAGAGCTGACGGCGCCGTGGATGGAGCGCGCCGCGTACATGAAGGAATACACTTCCAGGGCGCGCAAAGAGAAAAAGATAGAGGAAGACATTGACATCACCGAGGAGGTGTATTTGGAACCGGCGCTGTGGCTGGAACTTTTCGCGAAAAAGAAGTCGGACTGCAATAAATGGTTGGGCTCCATTCGCTCCTGCATAGATTCGGGGATCCCGGTGATTTGGTTTGTGTTCCGTGGCGACTTTTATCCGGTGGTGAGAGATCCGCGTGGTACATCCGGTCCTCACGTCCGCCTTATCATTGGCTACGATGCTACCAAAGGTAAAGAAAAAATTATCTACACAGAAGCGTGGTCTAACAAGGGGGAGCGTTGTGTGATCGACCTGACACCGGCGTACGCGGCGACGGACTCCACTTACATGATGCGCCAATAAGCGGAGAGAAAAAGCTCACGCGGGAGAGCCGGAGCGTCAGGTCTGCTCAGCAAAGCGTTCGCGGGACTCACGCAAGATAGCTACGGCGCGGTCGATATCAAAAAACTCACCCACCTCTGTCTTTTTATTCTGCAGAGTTTTGTAGGTAGAGAAAAAATTTTGGATTTCCTGCAAGTAGTGGGGCGGCAGGTCAACTAACGAGTGCACGTGTTCGTAGCGCGGGTCACCCACATTTACAGCGAGAATTTTTACGTCCGGTTTTCCGCCGTCGATCATATCCATGCCGCCGATGATGCGGCAGTCTACATAGCAGCCGGGGAAGGTGGGCGACGAGGTGAACACGAGAATATCCAGAGGGTCGCCATCCAAGTATTTTGTGTTTTCCACAAAGCCGTACTCAGCCGGGTAGTAGACAGATGAGTAAAGGACACGATCCAGCTTGATGTGGCCGGTCTTCACATCCACTTCATACTTATTGCGGCTGCCCATGGGTATCTCGATGCGGGCTTCAACAATTTCCATGCAGGGATGCTAGCAGTTTCCAAGAAGGCTGTCAAGAGCCGTGCAATCTCATTCGGGGTAAGCGGGTTTGAAAACAAGCTTGTTGATATTGCGTTTATGATTGCGGAAACGGGCGCTCCCCCGAAAATGCGAAAGGAGCCACTTTGTTTGCATGGCAGAGTATGTTGTTGTCATGGTTCTAATGTTGGGGAACCGGCGGTATCAACCGACCAGATTTTCTCTTCCCTGACTTTTCTTCCATGAGCTTGACGATAAGGAATGCGGCGTGTATGATGCAATGGATGGGAGTCAGGGTTAAGCAGAGGGGTGTATTCGACGAGGAAAAAGTATTGCGGTATTTTGGCAAGGAATCGCTGCGCTCGAGGCAAGGAGAATTGATTAAGCTTGCCGTATCGGGGAGGTCCGTGCTTGGGTTGTTGCCGACGGGATACGGCAAGAGTTTGTGTTATCAGGCAGCAGCGCTTTTGCGAGGAGGCACATCAGTGGTAGTGTCTCCGCTGTTGGCGCTCATGCGCGAGCAGGTGGAGTATTTGCGCAGCATTGGCATGCGAGCTGCGCGATTTGATTCTACACTGACGCCGGAAGAACGTACGGCCTTGTTGTCGGAAATAGCATCCGGCGAATTAAGATTATTGTACGTGGCACCTGAATCGTTGGAAAATCAGGCCCTCAATGATGCGTTAACCACCGCTTCTTTGCAAATATTTGTAGCCGATGAAGCGCATTGCATTTCGCAATGGGGGCATAGTTTTCGGCCGGACTACCTGCGTTTACCGGCATGGGCGAAGCAGAAGCATTTTGCTTGCACCATGGCTTTCACCGCTACGGCTCCTCCACGTGTGAGAGAAGATCTTTGTCGAGCTTTTCACATTTCTCCGAACTGCGTGGTAGAAGTGTCTCCATACCGTGCTAACATTTGTCGGCGTGTTGTGACAACCGACGCGATTCATGATGTTTTGCGCGCGCATCTGTCTGACGAGAGTAATCGTCCCTGCATCGTGTATACGCGCACCCGCAAAAACGCTGAAGAATTGGCAGGGATGATAGCAAATCAATGGGGAATATCAGCTGCGTGCTACCACGCCGGCCTGCCTGCGGAACTGCGAGAGAAACTCCAAGATGCATTTCTCGGCAATCAGCCGGACGTGCTGGTGGCCACCATTGCCTTTGGCATGGGCATCGATAAGCCAGATGTACGCAGTGTGGTACACGTGAGTTTGCCCGCTTCCCCGGAGGCATACCTGCAGGAAAGCGGCCGCGCCGGCCGCGATGGATTGCCAAGCAGTTCACTCGTATTGCTCAGCGGCGTGGACCGCGTACGCGCACGCAATCGCCTGTATGCTGCGGCGCCGGATGCAGAAGGAGTGCTGCGATGTGTGCGCTGGCTTTTGCCGGACGTTTCACGCGTTGTATCCCTTTGGGAGCTTGGCACCACCTGCGATGTGCCGGATGACGTGCCACAGCGCATTCTGGAACTCCTGATGGAGAGAAAAGCCGTGCGCGTGGAATCGGAGGGCTACAAGTACTATAAGGTACGCCCGCTTTTTGATATTAGTACAATCTTGCATGGGCGCGAGATCCGGGAGGGAGAGCGTCTTCGCTGGTTAGATAAAAACCGCGAGGGTGAGGTGGGAGAGGCTGCGCTCGCGTGGAATTGCTCCTTTGCTGAGGCTATGGAACAGCTATCTGAATGTGAACGAGCCGGTGAGTGGAAGCTTGTTTTTCGCCAACGCGCTCTTTGCATTGCCCCCGGGCCAAAATCCGTGAATCCCCGTGTCGTGGCCGATGAGCTGAACGAGCTCTACATGGCGCGCAGAGATGCGGAACTAACACGTCTTACCGCTTTGGAACAGATGCTTACCTCCCCAACTTGCTTGAACAGCTTGTTGGAACAGTACTTCACCGGTCAACCTCTCCGCAAACCTTGCGGGCAATGCCCTGCATGCTGCGACGAGATTCCCCCGATACCGCCTTTCCCTGTGGAAGAGAGGCACCCCGCAGCTACTGAGCTGCCGGAGTTTGATCGTGACTCCCAGCGCCGCCGTTTCCTGGCAGGCATCGCCTCTCCCTCCCTCCTTGCCCGCCGATTATATACCCATCCTCTCTACGGGGCCTTGGCCGATACTCTTTGGGAGAGCATATGAGAAGGACTATATCGTGATTGAGAGCAGGGCCGGAGTGGGAGGCTATCGCGAGCTTTGCTCTTTTCTCGGACGGCATGATGTGCTAGAATGCGGGTATGATGACGGATGAGTTGAGCATCGGGGTGGACATGGGAGGGACCTCACTGAAGGTGGCAGTGGTGCGCGGCACTGAGATTGTAGAACGTTGCGAACCTGTAAACACGCGTGAGTATAATACACCTCAGGAACTCATAGACAGCCTCGGTGAGCAGCTGCGTGTGCTGCGTGAGCAGCACCCGACTGTGCGAGCAGTGGGCATGGGGCTCCCCGGCTTTGTCAACCATGCTGAAGGGGTGGCTGATTCTCTCACAAATGTGCCGGGATGGTATGATGTGCCGATGCGGCAGATCTTGGAGAAAGCGAGTGGTTTACCCTCTTCAGTGGAAAATGATGCCAATTGCATGGCCTATGCTGAATGGAAACTCGGAGCGGCGAGAGGTATGCATGACGTGGTGTGTCTGACACTTGGCACAGGTGTGGGTGCGGGAGTGGTGGCCAATGACCAACTCCTGCGCGGGCATCTGGGAGCGGCCGGAGAAATCGGTCAGGTGTCCATTGATTACCGTGGACGCATTGGGCACTACGGTAACCGAGGAGCGGTGGAAGACTACATAGGCAATAACGAACTGATGCGCGAAGCTCAGATGTTTTATGCCGCAACAGCGCAGGGCGTGCCGAAAGAGATGGAAACGCCTGTTCATCTCGAGAATGCTGCGAAAGCTGGCTGCCCGGTGGCGCAAGCGTTGTGGGACGATGCTGCGTGCAAGTTGGCCACTTGTCTGCTGAATTGCCATTATATTCTCAACCCGCAGGCTTTTGTGATTGGCGGGGGCATCTCCAAGGCAGGAGAATTGCTCTTTGTACCACTGCGTCGGTACCTGAAGGCTCAGATCTACCCGAAACACTTTGCCGAATTGCAGATTCTGCCCGCCAAGCTGGGAGGTGATGCGGGTATCATCGGCGCGGCACGTTTGGCTCTGGATGATCTGCAGCAACATTAATGCC
Organism: uncultured Akkermansia sp.; assembly: GCA_947589345.1. Classification (GTDB taxonomy): domain Bacteria; phylum Verrucomicrobiota; class Verrucomicrobiia; order Verrucomicrobiales; family Akkermansiaceae; genus Akkermansia. Next base: position 1,689 of record CANQAC010000061.1, on the reverse strand, counting down.
TGCCATGTCTTCCAATGTCCCAATCATGCCGGACAAGGCCAAGCAGCGTCTTTGCCAACGCTTGCACTTGCACGCTGCCGAACAGGTGGACATTCTCCTGCATGCGATGAAGGCGGGAGACGCGGGACGGCAAGCGGTGGTGCTTTCCCCGCGGGCTCCGCAGGGGTATGAACCGCCATTTGTTTGTGCGGACAAGACGCGATATCCCTGGCTCCCGGCACGCGTACGTATTCCAGCCAACGGGGAAAGTCCGACTCGTTACGCGGATTATGCGGCGGGGTTGTATTATGTGTTGGATCTTTCCTCCTGTTGGGCAGGGTCGATGCTCTCTGAGCTACCGCAGACGCCACGGCGCAGTCTTGATTTATGTGCGGCGCCGGGAGGCAAGAGCATGCTGCTTGCTGCACAGGTTGAATTGCGTGACCACACGGCAAATGAGGTGAACGCAGCGCGCCGCGGTATCCTGCGTCAAAATGCAGAGCTTTGCGGATTACCGAACACGCGTATCACGGGTTTGAGACCGGATCAGTGGGGCAACTCCGGAGAACTTTTTGATCTTGTCATGGTCGATGCACCGTGCAGCGGGCAATCTCTGCTGTGCAAAGGTATCAAAAACCCCGGTTGCTTAGGAGCTTCCATGGTGCGAGGAAATGCCAAGCGGCAACGTGGCATTTTGCTTGCGGCTGTACGGTGTGTTGCTCCCGGTGGCTATTTACTTTACACCACGTGTACCTATGACCCTGAGGAGAATGAACGCGTTATATCATACATTCTGCGCCGTGTTGCCGGATTCATGGCGTGTAAGGTGCCTGCTATGGAATTGTATCAAACATGGCTGGCTGATTTTCCTGCGTATCGGTTATTGCCGCACCATGAGGCGGGAGCCGGCGGATTTTGTTGTCTGTTGCGGCGCGATGAATAATCACACAACGTCATGGGCTCCCAGATTCACCCACCGCGTGATAGCGTCTGCGACGAAGTGTGCTGTCTTCTCCTTTCTTTCAGTTTGCCGAATGGAGGAGATCGGGTGTGTGTTCTACAAAATTGACAGATACAAGAAAAACAAATGAACAAAGTGCGAAACATATCATCTAACACGGCATGAAAACGCTGTTTGTTACCCTGTTTTTAGCGGGCCTGAGTGCGTGTGCAGCACCGTTGCCGGAGAAGGCTGATTTGCTGGCCACGAATACAGTACTGGCCCAGTATGAGGGGACGCGCCATCACCCGTGCCGACATATGACAGCTCTTTGTCCGGATCGATGTGATCACGCCACTACACTGGCGCATTTCCGCGTGTTGAGCAACGAGAACTATAAAAAGCTCGGTGAATATGGAGATGAGAAAATCAAGGAGGGAGATATCGCCATGGTGGATGTACTCAAGGAGGTACCCGGACAAGATGCCACGGTCACCGAGACCATTACTCGGCTTAAACAGGGAGATACAGTTCGTATCACGATCAATCATTACTATGTGCAGGTGGGGCAGAGCTTTTTTCCCGTCCGTCCGGCTGTGAAAATTGAAGCTGTATACTAACATATAATTGAAAATGTGTTAGTTATGAAATTTTTTATAATCCGTTAATATGAATTTCTTTGTAAGAAAACATATTTTTTTAAAGAAGGCAAAAAAATGATTGACTGTTATTGTTATAGTGTTGTATAGTGAGCGCGCTGCGTGGGCAAT
>CANQAC010000060.1 GCA_947589345.1 uncultured Akkermansia sp. | reverse complement strand
TGTTGAGGCAGTTCTTTCGGACATTCACCACTATTCTGAGCCGTTGCTGTCCAATCTGCATCAATGAGACTTGAATGAAGCATTCGCACCAACATCGAGAGAAGCATTGCACATTCCCCTGCCATCGCATTCTGGACAGCGCGTGGGGCTTCTGCTGCCATGCTCTGCCCACGTCCCAGCTTGGGCAGGGAGAGTTGCAGCTTACCGCGCAACTCCATCGGCAAGCTGTCAGACACTTCCGGAGCGAGCGCGAAATTTCGCAATTTTGCAAACAAATCAACCCCGTTCGGCAAACCGCTGTGATGTCCTGCAAACGCATATGCGAGCAAATCGCCCATCGGTCCTTCAATATTCTCCAAAGTCCATTTCGCTGCTGCCGTTTTGTGGTCTGTTTTGTCGGTCGAGCGTCCCTCCGCTGAATCACGCAAGTATTGTTGCCATTCATGGCTCGCCTTCCCCATATCATGGGTCAACGCGAGCACGCGCATGCAACGCGCGGCCTCCTCAGGTGCCCATAACTCTGGGCCCAACAGTGGGGCAAACGACTCAATTACCTTCCGTGTTTGTTCTGCGTGACCATCGGGACCGTATAACAATTCCCAAGGTTTATCCGGCTTCTCCCTATTACTATGAGCATATATATCCATCGTCCACATACTATCCGGTTGTTAATCATATGTCAACCTCGAGGATAGGAAAATGCATTGTCCTCGCATTGACAGGAATCGCGTAGTATGCTACTCTGAGCAAGTCATGAAACTAGTGAGCTGGAATGTGAATGGCCTGCGCGCAAGCCTTGGCAAGGGCTTGGCTGAAAAAGTAGACCAACTGGCGGCGGACATACTCTGCCTTCAGGAGGTAAAAGCACGTCCAGACCAAGTAAGTGACTTATGGCTATCATCATGGCCGTACCGACTGTGGAATCCTGCGAATCGTCCGGGATATTCCGGAGTACTGACACTCTCCCGGCGGGAGCCGATTAACACATCCACCGGAATAGGTGTGCCCGAACACGATTTAGAGGGGCGAGTCGCCACAATGGAGTTCTCCGATTTTTACCTGGTGAATTGCTATACTCCCAATTCCCAAAATGAATTAGCTCGCTTGCCCTACCGTATGGAGTGGGATGTCGCATTTCTCCATTACGTAAGTCAACTTACACAGCAAAAGCCGGTAATCTTTTGCGGCGACTTGAATGTGGCCCATGAGGAAATAGATATAGCACGACCCGACACCAACCACTTCAGCGCAGGATTTTCTGACGAGGAACGAGCCGGGTTTTCCAAGTTATTGGATGCGGGATTTGTGGATACCTACCGCAGTCTTCACCCTGCGCAGAAAGATGCCTACACATGGTGGAGCTTCCGGGGAAGCGCACGCGCACGAAACGTCGGTTGGCGCATCGACTACTTCTGTGTAAGCCGGTGTCTCATGCCACGCGTGACAAATGCGGCCATATTCCCGGAGATTGAAGGATCCGATCACTGCCCTATTTTGCTGGAACTGTGCAATGCCTGAAACCGTGCGTAAACCTGCCATACTTCTCGTCTTTACAGCCCTACTGCGCATCGGGCTTGGGCTGTTTTTCCTGATAGTCGCTCTTCGTAAAATCCCGCAATTGGACATCACGGCTGATTTTTTGACAAGGAGCCGCATATTGCCGGAGTATTTTTCGTTGCCGTTGGCCTGTATCGGGGTGGGTATGGAACTCACGATAGGCGTATGTTTTGTACTGCGTATCGCGTACCGAGCAGCATCAATCTGGGGCAGTGTAATGACAAGCATTTTTTTACTGCTGTACGTGCAAGGTTGGGTTCGCGGACTTGAACTCAGCTGCAATTGCTTGGGAAACCAGCACGAAGTGATTAATTACCCTATGGATTCGGGTTTAAGACTGTTGCTGCTCGGAGCTGTGCTGATTCTTGTCTGGGATTCCAGGCAACCGGAGCGGTCTCTCTGGAAGTTTCGAAAATTAGACTTCTCAGATTTTTAACGTTTGGCACGCCGCTCGCGGCAACTTTACACATGCTGCAACCGACAGCAGCAAAAAAATGCTCCCTACATACAGTGTATCGGCTTGAAATGGGAACAGAAAAAGGGTAGAATACCGCTGAATCGTTATGGTAATTTCTTTTATTTTGGATAAGTTACTGAACCCCGGTGGTGTCCAATTGCTGGAACTCTTTGAAAAAGGAGGGGTTTTGATGTGGCCTCTTCTGGCGCTTTCGTTCATTGCCCTCATGGTCATTGTCGTCTGTCTGTGGACAACACGGGAAGGTGCTGTTCTGCCGATGCGCTTGATAGCTCCGGTGGAATCTTACATACGGCGAAAGGATTACGCGGGGTTAATGGATCTGTGTGAACAATGCGACTCGAGCTTTACACGAACGTTGAGTGTGGTAATGATGTTCCTGCAACGCAACCCGCGTGCTAATATAGACGAAGTGCGTGAAGTTGCGTCAGCCGAAGGCTCTCGCCAAGCTAACATGCTAACCCGTCAAATTAGTTGGCTGGCCGATATAGGCAGTATAGCGCCTATGATTGGCCTTCTGGGTACAGTAATCGGAATGATGCGAACTTTCACGGAAATGGCAGCCGGCAACTTTGAGGGGGTCAAACAAATGCAGATGGCTAGCGGAATCTCGGAGGCTATGATCACAACCGCTGGCGGTTTGGTGCTGGCAATTCCATGCATGCTCTTCTACGTTATTTTCCGCAACAGAATCCAGAAACGCATCACTGACATGGAGGCGGCTATCACACACATCCTCTCGCTGATATCCCTGCAAATGGAACGTGAACAGCGTTTGGGCAATCTGGCTCGTCGAGGAGTCGTACCAGAGGGAGCTCCAGACTCACAGGATGATACCGGCCGCACGCGTGTCCGAATGGGATAAAACATGAAACTGAACGTCAAGGAACCGAATTCTATCGGCTTTCAGCTGGCTCCCATGCTGGATGTCGTATTCCTTCTACTGATTTTCTTTGTCGTCACGCAGAAGTTTATTCTTAACGAGCAGGATCTCAAAGTCAAGGTACCGACTGCACCGAAGACAACGGAGGAGGCATCTCGCGCTATTGATGAAATCATTGTCAATGCTCGTGAAGAAAACGGAGAACTTGTAATTACGATAGATCGTGAGAAATTCACCCGCGAGAAACTGCTCGGCATGTTACAGCGAATGATTGCAGTGAATCCGAACCAGGCTGTGCGCATACGTGGTGATGCAGATATGCGCTGGCAGAAAGTGGCAGACGTCATTTCCACTTGCTCACAAGCTGGTGTTTGGAATGTCTCTTTTTCCAAGCAACTTCCCACACGCGACGGGCATCATTGAATAGAGAGCCATCATGATACGACGATACAACCACCTTTTACTCCTGTGCGTAGCCGCTGCACAAGTGGTGGTGGCTCAACAAAACGACCGTCCTCTCTCTCCAAAGCCGCGCACGGATGCAATGGCCATTGCGGAGCAGGTGTACTCGCAAGCGCGAGCGCAAACGTCTGATCCCGAACAAAAGCAAGCAGACTTGCTAAATGCGGCTAAACTTTTTGCAGAATACGCAAAACGCTTTCCAAAGGCGAGAGATGTGGATAAAGCTATCTACCTGCAGGCTATCTGTCTGGATGAAGCAGGCAATCCCGCAGCCGCAAATGAACTTCTCGGACGTCTAGCCAACAGCATGCATGGAGAATATTCTGCAGCGGCCGCTTACCGTTTGGGCACGCAGGCTGCGGATCGCTCCCTTTGGGGGAAGGCTGCCGGATACTACCGCATTGTAATACGCGAATCCCGACGGAACGACTTGCGATTTGACGCCCAATATCGACTTGGTCGCGTATTACTTCAACAAAATAAAAGGCGCGAGGCCGAAAGCATTTTTAGACAAATCAACGGACAAAAAAACGTACAGTCATCCATTACACAGGTGTCTCTGTTGGCGCTGGCTCAGATGAAAACTGAAGAGCAAAAAGATGAGGAAGCTTATGCGCTCTTCCTCCGCCTGCTGGGCATGAAAGATGTGGAAAAAACGGTGGTGGGAGTAGCAACATTACAGGCAGCGCGACTTGCAACAAAACTTGGTAGAGATGACGAAGCCCAACGCCTCTATGAGCGCGTGTCAAATATTGACAACATGGCTCAGTACACCGCTGAGGCGCAGTTGCAAGCTCTTACTCGCCTCTACAAAAAGAAAGATTACGAAGGTATTTTTAAACAGGTCGCACAGAATTACCACCCTTTAAATGATCCGGAAAAGGAAGCCCGACGCGCACTCATTGTGGGTCAGGCCTACATGGAAATGGAGCGCTACGAACAAGCCATTCAGTGGTTTGAAATGGCTGAAAAATATCAACCCGGGGGCTTGCTCGGCGCAGATGCTGCCTATCGACACATCGTATGTGCGCAGCATCTGCGTGCAATCAATGTAGTGAGTTTAGCTCAGCGCTTTTTGAGCGTCTATGCTGCGTCCGGCTCGCCGGCAGAGAACCTGCCTATTTGTGACTGGGTGCGCTTCACGTACGCGGATCGCATCATGCCCTCAAATCCGGATGAGGCTGCGCGACAATTTGACGCTGTGCGCATTGAACAGCTTCCCGCTTCCATTCGAGCGGACGCAGAATATAAAAAGGCATGGAGTGCAGCTCAAGGCGATACCTACGACCCCATACCGACACTCAATCACTTTATAACAACGTATAAAGATAATCCCCGTCTGCCGGATGCCTATGCCCTGCGTGGCGCCGCCTATGCCAAACAAAACAAACTAGGGGAGGCCATACGTGATTTCGAGTACGTGATTGCCAATTACCCGGGATCGGATGCGGTTCCCATGTGTTGGCAAAAGGCAGCTCAAGCGAGTAAAAGCGATCCACAGCGCATGGTGAGATACTACGAGGGGTTGATTTCGTGCCGTGGTCGCATTAAGCCCGCTGCGCTGGCAGAAGCTCACTACAGCATTGCCTGCGCTCTATATGAGACACGTCCGGCGGACGCCATTCCCCACTTCCGGGAAGCCGCCACGATCAACCCGGAACTGTATTCCTCCCGCGTAGAAACCGCGTTGGTGCAGTGTTACTTTAAGCTCCAAGACGCTGACAACTTGCAGGCGGCCTTGGAACACATGCAGAAAACTAACATTGCCTCCTACAATGCACTACCTCCGGGCATCTTGCGGTGGTGTGGGTGGATGTGTTATCAGAAAAGGAATTATTTGTCAGCCGAAAAGTTTCTGAGTGACGCAATAGAGCGTGAACCAAAAGAGCCCTACACCGCGCCGGATGGCACGCGAAAAGAGCGTCCCCAGGTAGAACCATTGGTTTGGAAACTTTTAGCGCGCGCACGGCTGCAATTAAGACTCTTCGAAAAAGGCTATGAAGCCGCACAGCATTATATATCCATGGAAACGCAGCCGTACCGCAAAGCTGAAGGGATGCGTGATATGGCGCAGATCCTGCTGGGATTGAAGCGCGTAAGTGAGGCTCGCAGCACATGTGAAGACGCTATAGCTCTGGGAATCGACGGCCCAATAAAATCATCTCTTTTCATCTCTCTTGGCGATACATATTATGCTCAGGGAGCTTATGATGACGCGGCAAAGTACTACGGACGAGTTGCAAATGTGGTGAGCGATGCTGACTTGAAACCACTGGCAACTTATAAACTGATTGCAGCGCTCACAAAAGCAGGTAAAGAAGTTGAGGCTGAGCAGTACCGAAGCGCCCTGCGCGCGGATTTCCCCGGATGGACACCTCCTTTGGATGCTCGCCGACTTATGGAAACCGCTCCTCTGCCGGTCAAATAATATGTTTTATAGATCCACACAAAACCGCCGCAAGCACTGGTATCACGTGCTGAGCATTGAGAAGAAGCTGCTGTGGATTCCGGTGATGCTTTGCATCTTCCTTTTGACGGCGTGCATTGCTGTGTTGCTTGTATATACGGTGCGAGCGAGAGAGTATGACATGAAGCAAGTAGCTCAAAATCTGCCCGGCAGTATACTCTACGACCGAGCAAGTCGTGTTGTGACACCATTGAGCGCTCGAGACAATGCACCTGTCACTTGGAGTGAATTGCCACAGCATCTCATACAAGCCTTTATCGCCCGTGAGGATGACCACTTTTTTGATCATCATGGAGTTGTGTACACGGCCTTGCTGCGTTCGGCATTTCATAATCTGCTATCCATGAGCTACAAACAAGGCGCATCAACCATCACGATGCAGCTCACGCGGCACGTATATGAACTGCAGGGGAAAACCATTGATCGAAAATTGCTGGAAATCGTGTTGGCGCAACGCATCGAAAACGAATACGACAAGCAGACCATTCTATGCCAATATTTGAGTCGCATTTATTTCGGGCAGAATTGCTACGGCTTGCGGGAAGCGGCGCACTTTTACTTCGGGAAAAAAATCAGTGAATTAACTCTGGCGGAATCGGCTCTGCTTGCAGGCATTGTTCGAGCGCCCTCCTTGTACAATCCTGTGCGTTCCCCGGAATCAGCCATAAAAGCGCGCCATGAAACGCTCGCGCGCATGCGGGAACTAGATATGATCTCTTCAGAGCAACTCGCGCAGGCAGAAGCAGTCACCGTCACGAACAAACCGGCTGGAACGCAGGGTTCGACTGCAGCAAATAAAAACTACCCGGCAATGTGGGCTAATGCTGAATTGGACTCTCTTAATCTGACCCAAAATGAGCGCTCTCGGGGATTGACCGTGCTCAGCAGTTTGCACCTGCCACTTCAACAATACACAGAACGAGCGCTGGCAGCAGCTATCCAAGCCGTGGAAACCTCCTCGGCACCTCTTCCGGAAGAATGGAAAAGCCTTCCCCATGCTGAACCAAATGAGCTTCAGCCTAAATTATTTGCCTCAACGAAGCGTCCTGCTGCACTGCGCCGCGGACCCAGATCTTCCCTTGCGGTCGGTGAGCTGCGCCTTCAAACCACTGTACTCATCGTTGATTCACGCCTCAACAGCCGCGGCAACGTACTCGCCATCGCATGCGGACGGGATGCGACGGACTCCGTAAACCGCTGGGACGCCGTGATTCAGCCGGGCCGCGTAGCCGCACCGCTTATTTTTTGCTGTGCGTGTCTGCCCGGTGAAAACTCGCACCACATAGTGTCACATAGTGCACGAGTAACAGGTTCTCGCCTGGGGTACAATCTGGTGCATAATTTTATAGACTCTTTAAACCTCGGAACGCTCCCGGACAAAGAACATGAAAGTGACCTCTATGACGGGCTTTTCCCCGTACGTATGGTCGATTTAGCACGTGCGCTTTTTTCCATTCAAAACATGGGATTGGATTACCGGCTCAGGCTTATCAATACCATCTGGAGTCAGGGACACCACCTGATCTATGCGGAGGAAAATAAGAAAGCAAAGGAATACATTCGCCGTGAAGGGGCTGTCGCAGTTTCACACCTGCCACCCTTCCGCTATCGGGAAGGAACACCCATTGTGTTGCATGAGGAGTTGCCTGATAATAGAGGACAATGGACCATGGTGTCTAATGATCGTGGTGTGGCCGTATTCGTATGGATGGGAGTCGAAAATAGTAGCGGCACTTGTAAAACGCCGCCGGAGTTGCGGCGTCTTGTCGCGCAGGCTTCTCTGGCTCTTGCTCGCCAACTCCATGCGCGCGCACGCGCTGAGTTGCGAGCCGAAACCTCCGTCAACAGAAAATGAGTACCTTCGTCAACCAGTTAAAATGTGCTCAGCGTGCCGCTCAACTTGCCGGAGAACTGCTGCGCTCTCGCTTTTCCGGAGATAAAATAGTAGATGAGCTGTCGGCTCACGATGTGAAGTTAAGACTGGACAAGGAATGTCAGCAACTGATCGCCGACGAGTTGAGGTCCGACTTCCCGGACTACGCCGTACTGGGAGAAGAAGGCGGCAATGGCGGAGATTACGAATGGATTGTGGACCCTCTGGACGGCACAGTCAACTACTACTATGGGCTACCACTATTTTGCGTGAGTATAGCTTTGCGGGTGCATGGCGAATTACAGTTGGGATGCGTGTACGCCCCTATGACCGGTGAACTATTCACAGCACATCGCGGAGGCACAGCTCAGCTGAATGGACAACCCATTCATGTCTCCCAACGTACACTCATGCAGCAAGCTGTCGTTTTTGTCGGGCATGGAGCACACGATGAATCCGGAGAAGCTGGTATACGCAGATTTGCCCACATCTCGTCACAGGTGTGCAAAGTTCGTATACTTGGATCTGCCGCGCTTTCGCTCTGCTATGTAGCTGCCGGTAAATTGGATGCCTACATTGAGCAGAGCATTCACCTGTGGGATTTTGCGGCAGCGCAGGTCATTCTGGAAGCAGCGGGAGGTATTTTGGAATTTAATCCACGCACAAATGACCCTCTCACCGGAGCAGTGATGGCCTGGAACGGCAAACTTCCGCTACACTCAGCTCTGGAATTTCCTTCCCCTTTGCAGTCATGAACGATAACACACCAGCACCGACTGCCCGCTTGCTTGCCTGGCGCTGCCTATGCCGCTGGAACAAAGGAAGAGGAACATTTGCCGACTCGCTTATCCATCATGTCGAATCAAAGCTAAAGCCTCCGGATCGCGCGATGCTTCAGGCCATCGTATTAGGAACGCTCAGGCATCTGAAACTTCTGGATTATATGCTCGCAGAACTTCGAAAGAAGCGACACCTGCAGGAGGATGCACGATGGCTATTACTCTCCGGTTTATGTCAACTCTTCATCTTGAAATGGCCGGAGTATGCAGTTGTCAATGAACTTGCAGGACTTGCGCCCCCACAACTTCGCTCATTGGTAAATGGGGTGCTGCGTGAAGCTCTGCGCCGTAGATCCCAGTGGGAAACGGATTTGCCTAAGCTTGCGCCATCGGTACTGTATTCTATGCCTGACTGGTTGGTCGAACGCTGGACCGCTCGCTACGGTGAAAAGGAATGTCTCGAACTACTCAAATGGTTTTCACAACCAGCCTCCGTTTATCTGAGAGTGAATCCCCTGAACCCTCCTCCAAACATCCCTTCAACTTGGGAAGCTCTTGCTGGATTACCCGGCTGGTATCGTCTGTCCGGCGGCGGTTTCCCATTGCAGGAATTGCGCATGGGCCAAGTCTATGCGGCAGATCCAGCCACTCGTCACTGCATCGATATGCTGTCTCCTTCTATCCATGAAAAAATTTTAGACACTTGTGCCGCACCGGGGGGAAAATCCGCGGCCATATTGGCTATGACTGGTGGTGAGAGCGATCTTGTTGCTACTGATGTGGACAAGAAACGCGTGCCCATGCTGGAGAGCAATCTACGGAAAGCAGCTGCAGGGCATCCTGCCTGCGTGGAATGCCATGACTGGACACAGCCCTGCCCTACTCGTTTTCAGAGAACTTTTGATGCAGTACTCTCAGATGTACCGTGCAGCAACAGCGGCGTATTGCAGCGGCGCGTCGATGCCAGGTGGCGCATCAATGCAGAAGAGCTTACAAAGCTCACAGAAACCCAGTTTGCCATAGCAGATCATAGTATGCAAGCCGTCAAACCCGGCGGACGATTTGTATATTCCACTTGTTCAATAGAGCCGGAGGAAAATACAGAGCAGGTGCTACGTTTATTAAAGAAGCATCCGGACTGGGAGCTTGTCGAGGAAAAATTGATTCTGCCGCACAAGGAGCATACCGATGGAGCTTACTGTGCCCTTCTCCGTGCTCCCCTAGAATAAGCTCCTCCTCCGCATCCTGCCTCATCTTATCCCTTTTCTTCTTTCTCTCCTCCGGCGTCAGGTTCATCCACTCCTGCGCCTCCTCCGCCGTCAGCCGCAGCGTGCTGCTATCCTTGCGCACCAGCGTGATACCCGTATCCATCAGCACATTCTGCTCCCTTATCCACTCCGCTATCCCCTCCGCCGTCTTCCTCCCGCTCACCGTCCCCACCGCCTGCATAAACCAATCCCTCATCTCATCCGTCCTCCCCTTGATTCCCACATTCATCTGCGCCCACTTCCGGCTCATCCTCTCCGCAAACCATCCCCCCAGCTCCTTCCTCCATCCCATCAT
>CANQAC010000059.1 GCA_947589345.1 uncultured Akkermansia sp. | reverse complement strand
CCCATCGCCGTGGCTCCAACCCCAATTTCAAAAACGCCATACATCCCCAATCCCAGCACGAGGAGCAGCACCATCAACCCATACACGACCCACTCATTTTGCATCCACGCCGCCCAGCTACGGTCAGCTCCTCCTTCATCACCGAGCAAAATAGGCATCCAATCCTGCCAGGATGCCTGCGATAAACGTGGAAGATTAGAAACAACCACCAAAGCAAGACCCAGCAAAATAAAGCTAGTTACGATACCGGTCACGAAGGCTAACGAATGCGCAACTACACTCCGCTTGCTACCCCCGCTCAGTTGCACAAACCCCATCACCTTAAGTCCCAACACAGGGAACACGCAAGGCATCAGGTTGAGAAGAATCCCCCCCAAGAAAAGGCCAAGAGCAATTTCCCAAAAGCCGGGCGGCACACCGGACCGGTGCGACTCCAGCGGAGCGCTAATGGAGACATGTTGTCCCTCCTCCCACACCAGTTGTCCGGTTAAGAGACGAGCCCGATCCGACGGGGCAGGATACATAGCCTCATCTCCCGAATTTAGCGGCAATATCAGGGTAAGCGTGCCATCCTTGCGCTGCACCTGTTGCTCGCGCGCGGGATGAACGCTGTTGTCGTTTGAAATGAAAATCGGGTCACCAGCGAACCCGGGATCACGCAAACGAAGGACAAACCCTTGAGAAGAACGGTGAGCAGACACCTCCTGCACTTGGGCATCTCCCAAGATTTCCACAGATTTCTCCGGAGCGCTCCATGCCTCATTGGGAGTCGGAGCGCCACGGGAAAGGGTGAGCTGAGTTGTTGCTTCAGCCGGAGGCATGCAGCCAGTATCCGAGCACAGTTGCGCAGTAACCAAGAGTTCCATCCGCGCCTCTCGTGGCGCATCCTGCTGCGGGATAACGCGCCAAACAATCATTGGGGCCTCATAACCATACGATGTACCGAGTTCGTTCACCATGCGCTGAGGCACCTTCCAAAATGGCCCCTGCACCTCAAATCCGGTTGGAGCCTCAAGCCGGGCCTCCATCCCTATGCCAACGGTGCCCGGGTTACGGTAATAAGCGTGCCATCCCGGAGTGATGCGTCCACGCAGCGCTACCAAAAAAGGTGAGTCGGCAGAATACGCTTGCACGCTTGCTTCTGCTTGCAAGCTTATACCGGGCATCTGTTCTTGCGCTCCATGCGACATCCACAAAAGGAGAGGCCATATCCACAGCGCTTTCAAAAATTGATTCATCATCGGTATCATACCACAACGTGTGCAGCCTGACAAGAAATGTTAAAATCAGCTCAGATCGTGGAAGAATCCCGGTCGGGCAAAGACTCTTTTTGAGGGGCCGCAGGCTTCGGAGAACGAGGCGTGTTGTAGCGATTAGCGGCAGCCGAGAACCCCTGTTTCACAAGGAGCTGCAAAGCAAGACAAGCGTTTTCAATTGCTTGTGCAATCACCTGTTGCTCGTCGGGAGGAAATCCTCCAAGCACGTGGGAAACAAGGCTCTTGTTGCCGTGCGAGCCAATGCCGACGCGCAGACGAGGAAAAGCGTCGCTGCCGAGATGCGCGATCACCGACTTCATCCCATTGTGTCCACCGGCACTACCACCCGCTCGCAATCGCAAACTCCCCACCGGAAGCGCGATGTCATCATACACAACCAATACCTGACCGGGTTCAAACTTGAAGTAGCGCATCAGCGGACCGATGCAGAAACCCGAATCATTCATGAAAGTTTGCGGTTTCACCAGCAGCACCCCAGGTCCTCGAGCCACAAGACCCTTGCGCGCGGCGTCAGCCTTCCACTCCGCCCCGTAGGCTTTCGCCAGCTCGTCCAGCACAGCAAAGCCCACATTATGGCGTGTCCCAACGTAGGAGGCGCCGGGATTGCCGAGGCCGGCTATAATGCGCACGGGAGAACTCATACGCAGGCAGACTGCTCAGCGAGCACAATACTGCGATTCACAGCATTCAAGTACGCACGCGCAGAAGCTTCGACGACATCGCTGGCGGCCCCCTTCCCGGACACAGGTCGGCAATCGTCACCGAACTGCACCTTCACCGTAACCTCACCGAGAGCATCCTGCCCGGCCGTGGTAGAACGCACGTTGTAATCGACTAAATCACCGCGGGTCTTTGTAATGCGGTCAATAGCTTTGAAGCAAGCATTGACCGGACCATTTCCGATGGCGCAATCCGTGTAATTCTTGCCATCTTTTTCCAAAGTCACGGTGGCGGTTGGTTTGGCAGAACTGCCGGCAGTAAACTGCAGCAGCGCCATCTTCCACTTACCTTCGTGAGTATCAAGCGAGTCATTGACCAATGCCGCCAAGTCGTCATCATACACGAACTTCTTACTGTCGCCCACCTTTTTGAAGCGTTCAAATACCTGCGTTAACTCATCATCTGACAACTCATGCCCCAATCGCTCCAACCGCGTTTTCACAGCTGCCCGACCGGAATGCTTGGTAAGCGGCAATTCGGTCTCTCCCCATCCCACGTCGGCAGGATTAATCACTTCGTAGGTTTCACGCTTGGCAAGAATACCATGCTGATGGATACCGGAGCTGTGAGCAAAGGCATTCTCCCCGACGATCGCTTTGGAACGCTGCACAGACATCCCGCTCATGCGCGACACCACGCGACTTGTTTTGACAATTTCACGCGTATTCACACCTACCACCTTACTGCCCGGGGCGAAACCGAACGCCTCCGGACGCAGGGTGAGCGCCATAATGACTTCCTCAAGTGCGGCATTGCCGGCACGTTCGCCGATGCCATTAATTGCGCCTTCCACCTGGCGTGCCCCTGCCGCCACCGCCGCCAGGGAATTAGCTACGGCGAGCCCTATGTCATTGTGACAGTGCACGGAGATGACAGCTCTATTGATATTGGGGACGTTGTCAATGAGGTACCGTATAATCTTGCTGTACTCCACCGGCGTGGTGAAGCCAACCGTATCAGGAATATTAACCGTGGTCGCCCCCGCCTCAATCACAGCCTCCACAACTTGCGCCAGGAAATCAAGCTCCGAGCGGCTCGCATCCTCCGGGGAGAATTCGACATCTTTCACGAGGCTGCGTGCCATCTTCACGTAGCGCACGGCCATCTCCAGCACTTCTTCCTTCGTCTTTTTGAGCTTGTATTCGCGGTGCAGCGGGCTGGTGGCCAGGAATGTATGAATACGTCCGCGATCCCCGGCCGGAGCCACGGCCGCCGCTGCCTGTCGAACATCATTCTCCACACAACGAGCAAGCCCTGCTATGCGCGTATTTTTGAGCGTACGGGCAATAGTGGACACCGCTTCAAAATCACCATCTGAAATGCAGGGAAATCCGGCTTCAATGATGTCGACCCCCAACTTTTCCAGTTGTCGGGCCACTTCAAGCTTCTGGCGCAAGTTCATCGACGCCCCCGGGCACTGTTCGCCGTCCCTCAAGGTTGTGTCAAATATCAGTACTCGATCCGTTGTTTTCATGGCTTCGTTCCCATACTATTTCTTTCCCCATACAGGGTCAAGAAAAAAGTTCCCTCGCGCGAGCGCGCGCCCTCGGGCAGCCACGAGCGACGCGCGCGCGCCTTGCAGCGTGTTCGGGAGCATTTTTGCTCCTCTTTTCAAAGCAACATATTCTCTCTTTTCACCGGTAAAAAAATACAAATAAAAAGCCGTCGATCCTTTAAATACGCTAATCCGAAGGACAGCATCTTTTGCTTGCAAAATGGGGAAGAATCAGGTAGAATCGCCCGACGAGAGGGATCTATGAGTGACGAGAATATTCCGGTGTACCTGCAAGAAAATCCGAGCAAAATTCAACGAATGTTCGGAGATTACTATCTGGAATACGCCTCCTATGTGATTCTTGAGCGAGCTGTGCCGCATGTGGACGATGGACTCAAACCCGTCCAACGCCGCATCCTCCACTCCATGGAGCGAATGGATGACGGTCGTTTCAACAAGGTGGCCAACATCGTGGGCGACACCATGAAGTACCACCCTCACGGCGACGCCTCGATCGGCAGTGCTCTCGTGACCCTCGGTCAAAAGGATCTCCTCATTGAAACTCAAGGAAACTGGGGCAACATCCTCACCGGGGACGCCGCCGCCGCGCCCCGATATATTGAAGCTCGGCTGTCCGCTTTCGCCAAAGATGTCGTATACAGCCCCAAGGTGACGCAGTGGAAACTCAGCTACGATGGACGCAACAAGGAACCCATAGCTCTGCCAGTGAAATTCCCGCTGCTTTTGGCCCAGGGGGCGCTGGGCATCGCCGTGGGTATGAATTGCCTCATCTTGCCGCACAACTTCAATGAAATTATTGAAGCGGCCATCCACTACCTGCGCGGCGAAGAATTTGAACTCTACCCGGATTTTCCCACCGGCGGACTCCTCGACGTTTCCGGCTACAACGATGGCACGGGAAACAGCCGCCTGCGCTGTCGCGCCAGGCTTGATACCTCCGCCAAACGACTCATCCGCATCACGGAAATCCCTTATGGCACCACCACGGAATCGCTCATCCAGAGCATTGAGTCCGCCCTGGAAAAAGGCAAAATCAAGCTTGCAAAAATCGAGGACAACACGGCGGCCGAGGCAGACATCCTGCTGCACCTGCCGGCGGGAGCGGATGTAGAAAAAACGTGCAACGCCCTTTACGCCTTCACAGATTGTCAAGTGAGCATTTCCCCCAAAGCAGTGGTCATTAAGGATCGAAAGCCGGTGTTTCTGGGTGTGAGCGATATTTTGAGGGCGAATGTGGACAACACGCGCGAGATTTTGCGCCGAGAGCAGGAAGTGCTGCTCGGCGAGCTGCGCGAATCTTGGATGCAGGTGAGTCTGGAAAAAATCTTCATTGAAAATCGCATCTACAAGGTTCTTGAACAGAGCAGCAGTTGGGAACAGTCTCTCTCCCAAATAGCCAAAAAACTTGCTCCTTTCGTCAAGGACTTCTTCCGCGAGATCACCCAGGACGACATTATCCGCCTCACCGAGATCCGCATCAAAAAGATAGCCAAATACGAGATTCACGAGGCCGAAAAACGCATTGAAGATCTGGAAAAACAGATGGAGCAGACGCGCAAGAATCTGGCACAACTCACCCGCTACACTATTCGCTGGTTCGAGGGATTGCAGAAGAAATACGGCGAGGGGCGTGAGCGACGCACGTCGCTCGTCACCTTTGACACCGTCACGCGTGCTGAAGCCGCCGTGGAAAATGAAACGCTCTACATTGATGAAGAGGGCTTTGCTGGGTACGGCGTCAAGAAAGGAACCGCCATTGAAAAATGCTCAACCATGAGCGACATTCTCACCATCGATTCCCAAGGTGTGATGATGGTACGCCGCGTTCAGGATAAATTTTACGTCGGCAAAAAGCTGCTCGACATCCGCGTGTTGCGCCCCGGGCAGGATTGGATTTTCAACATGATCTACCGTGATGGCAAGGAGGGCGTCAGCTACGCCAAGCGCTTTCGACTGGGCGGCTTCACCCGCGACAAAGAATACCAGCTCACCCAAGGCACCAAGGGCTCTCGCATCTTCTTCTTCTCCGTCCATGCCACGGAAGAGGACAGCTCAGCCATCCGCGTGAATGTGTATCTGAAAAACCAGTTCAAAAAGCTGCGCCGTCCGGTGCCGTATGACTTCGGCAGTCTGCGCGTGAAGGGTCGCAGCGTGCTCGGCAATATCGTCACCAAAAACCCGGTGGAGCGCATAGCCCGCATGATGCCGGAGCCCGCTTCCCAACTGTCGGCTGAAGGAGAGGAACCCGCTTTAGCAGCTCCCTCCACCGCGCAATCTGCGCAAGCCCCCGCCCCGGAATCTCACACTCCCCTGCCCCCGAATGCGAATGACGCCGACCAGATGACTCTCGACATTTAACCCCGCATCTCAGTCGTTCTCATACTCGTAGGTGTAGGTTAGCTCGACCTCTTCGCCCGGTGGCACAGTGCAATTCCATTCAACGGTGGAACGAGGGTTGCCGGAATAACTGGGGCTCACGTTGATTTTCCCTTCCCTGTCCACCGATGTCACGAGTCCATTGACTTCCTTGACAAGGCGCAAATCCATCGCGCGGTCGGAACCGTTTTTGAGCGTGACAGCTCCCCGGAAGGTGGACACCGTGACAGAATCGTTGCGTCTCCCGGGAACATTGCGCTCCTCGCGCTTCAGCAGTTCCTCGCTGCACCGTACCTCGGTCTGCATACTCTTGTTAAGGCGAAGCAAAGTTTCTGCTCCCGGCGCGGCAAAATAGAGCGTGGAGCGTGCGGCTATCTGTCCGTCCGCCGTGCAAGTGACGATTCCCGTACTCCACGCCTGCTTGCTCGAGTTGTTGAGCCGGATGCAATGCCACACATCCGCCACCGGCTCGCCCTGCCGGGAGAGTCGCTCCAGCATCGATTGATTCGGCACGCGGCAGGTGTACACATGGCTGTAGGGGACCTCACAGGAAAACAGTTCGCGCAGGATGCTTTTGCCTTGCTCGCAGCTGAAATGCGGCAGGGTGTAGAAGAAGAGATCTTCCACTTGCTTGCTGCCCTCCGACCCCTCGTCATCTTCGAAATCATCCGATTCTGCTACACAGGGCGCTTCCATGAACACGCCTGCACTCATCCTCCTCATGGAGTCATTTCTCTCCTCCGTCAAAAAGCCCAGTCGCTTCAAAAAGTCCTGCAGCTTCATCGCACGGTTGAGGGGAGAATCAATCAACGCTTCGCCCAACGCCGGAAATCCGCTCACCAGCCGGAGCTCCACATCTTTCATGTCTGCCATCTCGTTGATGATGTTCGCGCGACAGGTAAGCTTCGCCGTGCCGTCTTCTCCGAGTTCCAGACTGTATTCCGGCAACCAACTCATGCTGTCGGACACGTAGCCGAAGCGCAGCTCTGCTCCCGGATTCGGCTTCTCCAACTGCGCGGTCACGACATGGCTCATCACCTTCTTCGTCGGCAGCTGAGGCATCTCCGCAAAATCCACACCTGTTACATCCTCCGCCGCCACGCTTTGCACCCCGTCCTCCGTCTGCACGAGGATGATCTTCGGCACACCGGAATCCTTCGATTCCCCCGACTTCAGGAAGGAACCCTTCACCTCCCGCTTCACCTGCGGCAAAAGTTGACCCTCCACCTGACGCTCCTTCTTCAGGAAAATTTTCACCTGTTTCCCCACATTCGCCATCAGCAAATCCGCGTAACCGTAGTCCTCCACGCTCTCCTCAACCTCCGCGCTGCTGCCCTCCAACTGCCGCACGCCGCTCGCCGCGTCCCACCACACCGTGCCCAGCAGCGCATCCGGCATCCCGGTGATCCGCACGCGCGACGCATCCGGCAAGGTAGCGCTCATCTCTACCCAGTTGCACCCATTCTTGAAGAGCGCCATCTTGCGCACCTGCGCCTGCGCCGTTGCCTCCTCCGTCCCCATCGTCAAACCGCCCGCCATCGCCATCAACAGAATAAAAAAGGAAGCTTTCGCATTCATTCCCTCCGTATAGCACGCATGGGCGTCCTGTGTCAAGGAGCAAAACGCCAGCACTGTCCGAGAAGCTCAAATACTCAGTGAATACTTGACATACAGGAGATTACAGCGGTTATCTCCTTTTTAATACTATAGTCAAGCCTAAATTTTACAGCCATTGAATATAAGCAGGAAAGAAAAAATATCTAGTCTAACTTTTTATTCGTCTCTCTTACTTTCAAAAAACTTATCGTTTGTTACATAATGAGTTATATGTATCCATCTCGCATATCTCCTTAAAAAAGAGATAATCACTTGAAAGACCGGTAATAAATTCTCAATACAGAGTTGGTACTTGTCTCAAATCAGTGTAATACAAAGCTATGAAATCACACGTTTTTACATGCATCGCATTACTACCCATATTGTCTTTTATGACCTTAGCAGATGGTTGTGATGGAAGTGCGGAAACCGGAAGAGTCATCATTGAGGCACGACCTGAAACACAAGGGGATGTAGTGAGAGGGGCGCTGGAGGCATTGTGGGACGCGGCCACTAAATGAACATATGACAGAAAGAGTTGAGATCATACGGAGAGAGGATCAAAATAATGACGGAAAAAGTGAGCCATATTACAAACTCTCAGTTTCCATGTGATCACTGAGCGTAGATTGCCGGAGTAGCTGGGGTTCACGTTGATTTTACCCTCCCTACCGGTCTCTGTCACAAGCCCGTTGACATCTTGACAAGCCGCAACTCCACCACGCGCTCAGAACTGTTCTTGATCGTGACGGTTCCCAAGAAGGCGCTCACCGTTACGGAATCGTTGCGCCTCCCGTGGACATTTATCTTCTCATTGCGGTCAGTACGAGACTCCCGCCGAGGCTCAGTCGTAGTCTCCAGAATTAAGCTTTCATCGATGCTGATTCTCAGCCGCCGCCTGCGCCATAAAAAGCCACGCCATGCCACAATTCAAAGCCACGCTCATCGGCAAGTCGATGCACAGTGCCTCAAACACGCCACCTGTGTACCACCACGCCGCATTCGGCGAGTCGTACTCGAAACTGTACCTGTACGAATTGCCGGACTTTGGTCGCACGATGGAGTACTTTTGTGTAAGGCTGGCTCGGAGCTCATCTTCATCCTCAGGGAGTACGCGTTTTATGCCGCTCGGAGAATCCGGATAGTTCACTCGCCCGACCAGATACATCGCGAAGTCTGCCGGTATCTGGTAGAGGTCCTTTTGTGAGGTTCGGGTCACTGCCACGGGACGCTCCTTTTCGTCGTCAGACAGGAAGTACAACAACTGATATTCCTTGTCGACTCGGTAGCGTGGCAATTCCACATAATACTTACTTCCGTCACTGTACACATATTGTCCGGGCGCGACATCCATAACGTTTGACTGAGCGTCGTAACTCCCCTGGCGGAAGAACGCCCCTGCGCTATTGAACCAACAACACGAGTTGAGACTTACCATCATCAGCAGCCCCATCCCGATCACTTTCAATGTTTTTCTCATTCTATTTTCTCCTTTCTTTTACTCAGCTAAATCTCTCAGTGAACCTGCCAGGGCATCCATCAGTATCTCCTCGCAGCGCGCGTGAAATGGTTTCAAGTCCTCATCTTGCGGTGCATCGCTATCACCAAAGTAAAAGATGGCCTTGTGACGCTCGTCCTTCTGCGGGCTGCGACGCACAAAATGTTCATAATACTCCACGATGGCAGCCGCTAGCACGGAGTTCTCAATTTCCTGCTCACTCAAGCTCTCCAAGAATGCCCGGTACGCCTCCGTCGGGTAGGCCAGATCCTTCACCACGGCTTTTGCCAGCCGGTAAGATTCAGCATCCAACGCATACTGCTGCGATGTCGCCGCAACGGGTGAGCCGTTTTGGTAAACGGTAGCCGCGTTGACTGGCGTAGTCGTGATCAGAGCTGCGCAGGCAAGCAATGTTGCCACCGCCGCACGCCATCTCCCCGAAGGGCTTAACCGTTCATATTTGGCCGGTCTTCTTATCATATGTTTGTGAGTTGGTTTGTTGGCTGTTTAGGAAAGGTTACACCACACCAGGGGCTCAGCCGTATTCCACATAGCGCAAGCGATCCCGCAGTAGCTCGTGGTCTTTCTTTCCCTGCGGCGTAAGTTCTCCGGCGTGCTTCCGCAAGGCTATCTCCGCGTGCATCATTGCGCTGCACGCTGCATAATACGTGCGCGGAGCCGACACCTGACGCGCCGTGAGACTCTGCGCACACACCCGCAGCCACGGCTGCAGCTCGTAACCTCCTCCGACCTGCATCACGAGTTCGTTGTCCGCCATAATAGGCGTGCCGTAAGAGCGTCCTGCGTAGGGCACCGGCGTCGTGGGTACTTGGCTGAGTTTTGCACACACCATTCCATAATCCTGCAGCCCCTGTGCGGAGAGCGCTGTCTGCTGTCCTTCAAGTCCTCGCTTACACGTCTTGAGAAGCGAGAACATCACATCGCTCCACTTTTCATACGCTGCAGGGTCCACCCCCGCTACAAGCTGTCGTCCCCACGCAGTCAGCTCGTAGCCCTGAGGCGTGTGCTTCACAAGCCATGTGGGGTCGCTCTCCTCGATGTTGGGGTTGTTCATTGAGTGGTAATACTTCGGCAAGGAATCACTTTCGCATCCGGTGAGTGCCACCACCATTCCCAGTATCATCACGATTCGTTTCGCTATCATCTGTTTTGTCTTTCTTTGTCGGTTGATTAAAATTTAATTTCCGCAGTTTTCTGCCGTCCCCGCGTCACCGCGTTCAGCCGCTTCGCGTACCCAACGATCATCTCTCTTTCGTTCATCGTGTTTTTGAGCGTTCGTATTTTCAGAAGCGCAGCTTTTGAAGATTCTCCTTTGCCTGCTCATGCCCCTGCTCCGCTGCCTTGCGAAACCACTTCACCGCCTCCGCTACATCCTTGTCCACCCCTGAACCGGCATAATAGCACACGCCAAGATTAAACTGCGCGTTTGCATACCCCTGCTCCGCCGCTGTGCGATACCACTTCACTGCCTCCGCCGCATCCTTGCTCACCCCCTCGCCATGCTCATAGCACACGCCGAGGTTATGCTGCGCCTCCGCATCCCCCTGTTCCGCCGCCGCGTGCCACCACTTCACCGCCTCTACTGCGTCCTTGTCCACCCCTGAACCGGCATAATAGCACACGCCAAGATTAAACTGCGCCTTTGCATGCCCCTGCTCCGCTGCCGCGCGAAGCCACTTCACCGCCTCCGTCATGTCCTTGCTCACTCCCTTACCGTTGTAATAGCACACGCCAAGGTTACACTGCGCCGCCGCATACCCCTGATCCGCTGCCGCGCGATACCACTTCACTGCCTCCGTCATGTCCTTGCTCACTCCCTTACCGTTGTAATAGCACACGCCAAGGTTACACTGCGCCGCCGCATACCC
>CANQAC010000058.1 GCA_947589345.1 uncultured Akkermansia sp. | reverse complement strand
CTGGGGTCGTCCTCGGGGAGCATCTTCCTGGATGCGTCGGTGGAGTGGAGGAAAGGGTGGACGAGTGTGGACGCCGCAGCCGGGTACCGGGTCAATTTCTGAAGATGAGTTGACCTGAATGAACAAGCTTTCTCGCTGTGAAGCGGGGATGAAAAAGAAAGAAAGAAAGAGTGCGCCGCCGGGGAAACCCGACGGCGCACGTTTCTCGGAGGAACGTCGATGAATCGGGAAGAAGCTGATTGTTTTTTCTCGCCATGGGCGAAAAAATGTGATAAAAGGGAGAGACTGCAAGAGCCATGAGCGATACACCACCAATTTACACGCATCTTGATCGGTATTTGGAGCAGGGACGCACGATCTTAAGTCCGGCTTTTTACTTGGGCACGGGGATGCCGCCCTACTGGATGAAGGCGGCCGTTTACACGCCGATGGCGGAGGATTCCCCGGCGCTGACGGAGGAGAACGTGAATGAGCTGATCGCGAGCTGCTCCACCGAGGAACAACGGGAGAAGCTCCGGGAACACGGGGCGACGGATTTCATCATCTCCGGCCCGGGAGGCAAGTACCACGTGTACTTGTACAAGCAGGAGAGCGGGCCGCTGATGGTTGTCGTGTCGCTTGCGGTGGATACGTACCTGATGCAGGGGCTGGACTGCGGGTGCTCGGATATTCACCTGCCGACGGCATGCCCGCCCACGTGGCGGCGATTCGGCTCGCTGCAGCCGATATGGCAAGGGGCGCCGACGCTCACCAAAGAAGACACCCTGGCGCTCACGGAAAGTTTTCTGGATGAGGAGGAGTGGAAACGGCTCAAGGAAGTGGGCGATGCGGACTTTGCCTACGCCAACGAGCACGGCCGCTACCGCGCCTCCGTGGTGCAACAGCGGCTCGGCTATGACCTGTGCTTCCGCATCATCAACAGCAAAATCCGCACGATGAGCGAGATCAACCTCCCGGAGGAGCATATCAAGCCGCTCACGCGCTTCACCAACGGGCTGATCCTGGTGACCGGCGCGGTCGGCTCCGGCAAATCCACCACGCTCGCCAGCATCATCCAGTTCATCAATGAGGATCGGCACGACCACATCATCACGCTGGAGGACCCGATTGAGGCGGTGTTTGAGCCGGCGGGCTGCCAGGTAAACCAGCGCGAGGTGCACCACCACACCGAGTCGTTCGGGCGCGCGCTGAGGGCGGCCCTGCGTGAGGATCCGGACGTGATCATGGTGGGTGAGATGCGCAATTTGGAGACGATTTCACTGGCGCTGACGGCGGCGGAGACGGGGCACCTGGTGCTCGGCACGCTGCACACGGGGTCGGCGTCCCGAACCATCGACCGAATTCTGGATGCGTTCCCGGTGGATGAGCGCGAGCACATCCGCATCATGGTCTCGGAGTCGCTGCGCGGGGTGCTCTCGCAGCAACTGATTCCCAAGAAAGACGGGAGCGGGCGAGTGATGGCGCTGGAGATGCTGGTGAACACGGCGGCCGTGGCCAACTGCATCCGCGAGGGCAAGACCTTCATGATACCCGGCATTATCCAGACGGGAAAGGCCATGGGCATGAGGCTCATGGACGACTCGCTGCAGGAGCTCTACCTGGCGGGCGTGATCAGCGCCGAGGAGTGCAACACGCGCAGCACGGATAAAGTGACGATGGAGCGTTTCCTGAAGGACCACCCCGAATCATCGATCGGTTAACCCCCTTACTTCTGCCAAACCATGGATCCCAAGATACATACCTATTTCCGCACACTCGTTGAGCGAGGAGGCTCCGACCTTCACTTATCGGAGGGGCAACCGCCGAAAATTCGCGTTCACGGGGATATCACGCCGATTGAGGAGCACGTGCTGACGCATGAGGATATGGTGGAGCTGATGCAGCCGATCTGTGCGCCGAAGTTGTGGACAAGCTTTGAAGAAAGCGGCGACGCCGACTTTGCGTACGAGATGGACGAGACGTCCCGATTCCGCTGCAACTACATGAAGCAGCAGCGCGGCTATTGCTGTGTGTTTCGTATCATTCCCACCAAGATTCTGACGCTCGAGGAACTGAACGTTCCCGAGCAGATCAAGCGCCTGGCGGAGATGCGCGCCGGTCTCGTGCTGGTGACCGGTCCCACCGGGTCGGGCAAATCGACGACGCTCGCGGCTCTCATCGACTACATCAACACCAACTTCTCCCGCCACATCATCACCGTGGAGGAACCCATCGAGTTCGTGCATCCCTCCAAAAAGAGCGTGATCACCCAGCGCGAAGTGCCCACCAACTGCGCCTCCTTTGCAGACGGCCTGCGCGCCTCCCTGCGCGAGGACACGGATATCGTGCTGGTGGGCGAGATGCGCGACCTGGAGACGATTTCGCTCGCCCTCACCGCCGCCGAGACCGGTCTGCTGGTCTTCGGCACCCTGCACACCAACAACGCCCGCAAGACGGTGGACCGCATCATCGACGTGTTCCCGGCGGAGCAGCAGGCGCAGGCCCGCACCATGCTGGCCGGTTCGCTGCGCGGGGTGGTGGCGCAGTTGCTCATGAAGCGCTGCGACAAGCCGGGGCGGGTGGCCGTCAATGAAATCCTCTTTGCCACGCCCGCCGTGAGCGCGATCATCCGCGAGGGCGCCACCCAGAAGCTGGCCGACGTCATCGTGGGGGGCAAGGGCATGGGGATGCAGTTCATGGACGACGCCATTTGGCAAAAACTGCAGCAGGGCGTCGTCTCCCCGCAGGAGGCGTACATGAAGGCCATCGACAAGGCGCGGTTCAAGAACTTCCTGCCGCCGGACGACGCGGCGCTCGCCAATGCGGGCGGGGCCTGAAGCCGCCTGACTCGCGGAGGCATCCCGGGAAGCCTGACTCGGTCAACGGGGGAGGGGCGTGACGCCTTTTTTGAGGAGGATGTTGCCGTACTTGGCCGTCTCGCCGGAGACGACGACGGCGAACGCCGAGCGGGAGCGTTCGTAGAAAGCGAAGCGTTCCAGGCGTTCGATGGGGCCGCCGTACCCCAGGGCGGCGCGGTATTTCCGCTCGACGGCGGGGTCGAGTTCATCCCCCGGCACGGGAGCCATCATGACGACGGGTGCGGCGTAGGAATCCAGCTCAAAGAGCGGGGCGACACCCTCCAGCAGCCGGGCTGCATCCACGCCGTCCGCCCGCAGCACGCGCGGGTTGAAGCGGTGAGCGGGGAAATGGGCGTCCGATATCACAATCTCGTCGCCATGACCCATCTCGGCCAACGTTTTCAAGAGATCCGGCGATATGACCGGTGAAATTCCTTTCAGCATGACGCCGCCATTTTACCACGCCCCGGGGAAATTGCAATCGCCGAACAATTACCAGCCGAGCTTGGCGCGCAGGCGGGCGGCGTAGTCGCTGCCCGGCAGGGAGAGCAGGCGCAGGTTGAGCGGGGCTTTCCGGATGATGAGCGCGGCATTCAGCGGGATGCTGTGCGTGGCCTGACCGTCCGTGGAGTAGATGAGCGATTCGCCGGAGCGTCCTCGGCGTTCGCGCGGGCGCAGGGTGATTTCCACATTTTCCGGCAGCACGACGGAGCGGTTGGTGAGGCTGTGCGGGCAGATGGGGGTGAGGCACATGACCCGCGCCGCCGGCCAGAGCAGAGGCCCGCCGGCGGAGAGCGAATAAGCCGTGGAGCCGGTGGGGGTGGCGACGAGCACGCCATCGGCGTGGTAGCGGTTGAGCAGGGTGCCGTCCAGCTCCACATCGACATCGATCATCTTGCCGGTTTGGGCGCGCATGAGGGCGACCTCATTGACGGCGAGGTGGGAAGTCGTCCCGGCGCCCGGACCGCTCTGGGTGACCTGGAGCATGGAGCGCTCCTCCACCTGAAACGAGGCGGATGAGACGGCCTGAACCAGGCGGACGACTTCATCGCGCCCGCAGGCGCTCAGGAAACCGAGGTGTCCGAGATTCACGCCGGCGATGATGCAGTGGCGTCGCGCGGCTTCCTCGGCGGCGGAGAGGATGGTGCCGTCCCCGCCGAGGCAGAGCAGGATCGATGGCCAATCCGTGTCGGCGGTGCATTTTCCCAACTCGCGGGTGCGGATGCCGTGCCGCTCGCATTCATCGTGCAGCAGGCGGAGCGTTTGCAGACAGGTGTTGCTGCGGTGCGGGGCGAGGATGCCGATGGTGGGGGTGTCTGCCATGGAGGAAGCTCAGCGTTGTTCGCGCACGATTTCCGTGCCGATGCCCTCCGGGGTGAAGATCTCCAGCAGGAGGGTGTGGGGCATGCGGCCGTCGATGAAATGGACCTTGCGGACGCCGGCGTTCAGAGCATCCACCGCGCTCTTGACCTTCGGGATCATGCCGCCGGAGATGGTGCCGTCCTCAATGAGGCGGAAAGCCTCCTTGCGGTCGATGCTCTTGATGATGCACTTTTTGTTGTCGGGGTCGGGGAGAATGCCGGGGACATCCGAGATGTAGACGAGTTTGACGGGTTTGAGCTCCTTGGCCAGCGCGGCGGCGGCCAGGTCGGCGTTGACGTTGAGAGACTGGCGGGTGCCCAGCTCGCGGGCGAGCGGGGAGATCACCGGGATGAGCTGCAGGGAGAGCGCTTCCTCCACGCGGGAGAGCTGGCAGCCGATGACCCGCCCGACCATGCCGAGGTCCACGGGGTTGCCCCGGGAGTCCTTTTCGCGCAACTTTTCGCCGACAAAGACGGAGGTGCCGGTGATGCCGACGGCGGAGCCCCCATGTTCGCGGATCATCTCCACGAGGCCGGGGTTGATGAGGCCGGACAGGGTGTCCTCGACGATGCGGATGGCGTGTTGGTCGGTGACCCGGAGGCCGTTGACGAAAGTGGTTTCCAGGCCGGCTTCGCTCATGGCCTTGGAGATGGCTTTGCCGCCGCCGTGGACGATGACGGGATTCATCCCCATGGACTCCAGCACGACGATGTCGCGCATGAGCGACTTGACGAGGGTGGGGTCATCCATGGCGGAGCCGCCGAACTTGATGAGAATCGTTTTATCCCGGTAGGCCTGCATGTAGGGCAGGGCCTCGATGAGAATCTTGGCCTTGAGGATTTCCTGTTCGGGTTGTTCAACCTGGCGCGTGGCGATCATGGGGTGTCAGATGTAGCGTTTGATTCGGAAAATGACGAGCGGGAGCACCGCCGAAATGACCATGAGGACGAGCGAGAGCCAGAAGCCCCACGTGGTTTCCAGAAAGGGAATGTAGCGGTAATTCATCCCGAAAATGCTCGCCACGAGCGTGGGCGGCAGGAAGACGATGGAGGTGATGGTGAACACCTTGACGATGTCGTTCTGCTCGATGTTGATGAGCCCCAGCACCGCGTCCAACAT
Source organism: uncultured Akkermansia sp. (assembly GCA_947589345.1). GTDB lineage: Bacteria > Verrucomicrobiota > Verrucomicrobiia > Verrucomicrobiales > Akkermansiaceae > Akkermansia. The sequence goes on along the minus strand of CANQAC010000058.1, from coordinate 5,603 downwards.
GAAGTTGATTTTGTTGGACAGGAAAGAGGCGTACTCCGCGAGCGAGTTCACGTCGCGCGACACCGGGCGCAGCGGCACGTAGAGACTCTCGTGGGCGCTCAGGCAGGAATCTTCGTTGCCGGCAAAGGTGATCATGCGCAGCAGGTTGACCAGCGAATCGCGCTGGCGCGTGATGATGTCCCCCACGCGCCCCAGCTCCTCGAGGGCGTCGCGCAGGTCCTCGGTGTCCGGGTCTTCGCGCTTTGTGCTTTTCCGCGAGGCGTGGTGGGTGCCGAAGACTTTTTTGGAGAGGGAGTCCAGGACGGCGCCGAAGCGTTCCAGCACGTCGGCCTGGCGGTCGACGAGCGTTTCGAGCAGGCCGATAAAGACGAGGTCGCGGTTGGTCTCGCGGGCGCGCAGAAGCGTGTGCGAGAAGACGCGGAAGGAGTAGGAATCCGTGTGGCGGATCGTGATGAGGAAATCTTTTTTCAGGATGAACGTGATCTCGGAGATGACGGGGTCATCGGTTTCGACGCGTGACAGCACGGTGGTGGTCATGAAGCGCGCGCCGTCCTCACAGTAGAGGCGGGAGGTGGCTTCGATCTCGCGCATCTCGTCTTTGGTGGGCATTTCCAAGCCGCAGAGGTTCTCGACAAAGGAGAGTTCCTGGGCATCCGGCGTGAGCAAGTCAACCCAGAAGATGTGATCATCGCACTTAACCGGCTCATCCAGACCGACCGTGCGAGAGATACCGTTGTCCGATTGCTTGTAGATGCGTATCATAGGCTCGATAAGGTCGAGGGTTAAATCGCTCTCCGGCCGCCACACGCGCCAACCCGAGGGAGTTTAGCGCAGCTCGCCTGAAAAAGCAAGCCCAAAGACGATTCCCATTGACGATTTACGATTTGGAAAATTCCCGCGCTGCGCGCGAATGGAGTGAAGCAAGCACGAGCGGAATGTGATCAAGCGGTGCGCGGGCATGATGAGAAAGGGGCGATAGGTCGATGGTGTGCGCGTTGAATCCTGCTCCGGGCCTTCGTGGGCTTTGTAAGAAAAGCGGCGTAGGTGGCGGATGAGCGATAGCTTTCGAAAGCGAAATAACATCCAAATGTAATTTTTTTGCATTTTAGAATTGACTTTTCCTGTATTTCTGCCAAATTTACCTAGCTTATGCTCATTAATTTTACATTTAAAAATTTTCGTTCCTTCGGAGGTGAAGAGAAATTTAACATGATTGCGGGAAGGATACGAGAGGACACGAAATCGTGCTTGTCGGTGTCGGATAATACCAAGACGAAATTACTGCCTGTAACAGCGATCTACGGGGCGAATGCATCGGGAAAATCAACTCTTGTGCAGGCCTTGACGTGGCTGCATGAGGCAGTGCAAGCGGGGCGTTTTTTCACGGAGCCTTTTTTGTTGAAGAAAGGATGCCTGCTGAAACCCACGGAATTTTGCATTCAAATGCTGATCGATGGGAGGATATGGGAGTATTGTCTGAGGACGCATGCGGCGGATGTTGTAGAAGAGACGCTGGCAGAGGTCAGGAAAGACAAGAAAAGCGTAGTTTACAGACGGAATCCGGGCATGGGGGAATTCCATTTGGATAAAGGAATAAGGCTCGGAAAACAGGAACGCCAATATGCCGAGCAGCTAGGGAGATCTCTTCCCAAGGAAAAGATCCTCCTGAGTACGATTATTGAGCTCAATGTGCCGGAATTGACAGGACGAGTTGCTCCGGTATTCAAATGGTTGACGGACACGTTGTGCCCCATCGGAGCAAACAGTGGACGAATGTATTTGGCGCGAGATTTGGGGAGTTCCCCCGAATTGTACGGCGAAGCTCTCCGAAAAGCAGACACAGGAATAACGGGATTGCAGCTCGTGAGCATCCCTATGGAGGAGGCCGGTGTATCTGAAACGAAATTGGAGAAGTTTCGCCTCTCCGACAAAAAGGTTCTGTACTCTGATTTCGGAGCGGTGCAAATCATGAAAGAGAAGGGCGCGCTGAAAGCATATCGTTGGGTAATGAAGCATCAAACGCATGAGAAAGATAGACATGTCGCTTTCCCTTTTGAAATGGAATCTGATGGCACAATGCGTTATCTGAATTTGCTGCCGATACTCTTTTCTCGAAGCGAGGAAGAACGCGTTTATGTCATTGATGAGTTGGATCGCAGTTTGCATCCGACTCTCGTGGAAATGCTTGTCAGTAAGCATCTGGAACGGGCACGTGAAGGCGTGCGTCAGCAATTAATTTTTACGACGCACGATGTGCAGTTGATGGAGGGCTCGTTACTCCGTCGAGATGAGATCTGGTTTATTGAAAAGAAGAGAGATGGAGTCTCTCATGTTTATCCCTTGTCAGAATTTCGGTATAGAAAGGAGTTAAACCTCCGCAAGGGATACATGGAGGGGCGTTTCGGTGCGGTTCCCCGGGTATTGGATTTTGTGACTGGATAGCTATGAAAAAGCGGCACTCTCAGAATGACATCGTCCCGAACTTCCGAAGGATGCAAGGCCGCGCATCCGGAAAGGTCATTTATGTTGTGCCGGAGGGGGAACTTACAGAGAGATCCTACATTGACCACATTGTGGATCTGCTGGCAGATGAATTGCTCGATGTCAACATCAAGTACCAAAACCCCAAAAATACCACGATTCCCGCCCTTTTGAAGGCTGCTCAGAATATACAGAAGCAACCAGGAGATGAAATTTGGATTGTACTGGATCGGGATGAGGGAAATCGAAAAGAGGAGAAACAGTGGAAAGACCTTGCCGGATGGGAAAAGGAGTCTTCCAATCATCATGTCGCAATCAGCAATCCACGATTTGAATACTGGCTTCTGTTCCACTTTGAGGAAACACCAAAAAAAAGAAGATGCAAAGAGTGACTCCTATTTTGTGAAGAAAGGATATTTCACGAACTATGATAGGAAAAAGAGGGTGCCATCCAATAAGGGAAAAATCAACTTGAAAACATTGAACCTTGCTATCGCGCGCGCAAAAAAATACCCATGTCCGACACCGCAAAATCCCGAGTGCGTCGGAACGGGTATGTATGTGCTTATGCAGAGTGTTTTGAAAATTGCAGCCGCCAATAAAAAACGTCTCAAAGACAGATAAAAACAGCGCGTCAGAGTGCAGTCGAAAAACAAATGATGAATGTCAATAATCGGCGCGCGGGAAGAACGGACTAAGCACCTGTCGGTATTACGAACAGTGTGGCAAAATCACGCATGCCAACGAGTATCGTTGACTCCGTCGCCTTCAAGTAGTCTCATGGAACGAAGCGCTTATTTTAGAAAATAGGCGAATTTGCTGTTTTTATAAAATGAGATTTATTCCCGAGCGAAGGACATCATGACGGCGGTCATCGCTCCTAATGTCTGAGAAAAGGGAAAATATTACCGTGCGGGAATATTTTGATTGACGAGGGGCGGGGAGCGTGATAATATTCCCGAAAAGGAAGAAAAATGAGAATCCGGAAGGCAAGCGAGCTGGGAAAGCTACTGAGAGCGCAGCGCAAGGAACAGGGGCTGACGCAGCTGCAGCTGGCGGCGATGTGCAATGTGGGTCCTCGCTTTATCGGTGAGCTGGAACGGGGTAAACCGACGGTTGAGTTGGGGAAGGCGTTGTATGTAGCCGACATGCTCGGCGTGCGAATTGAGGCGGAGAGTTGAAATGAGCGATGGGAAGAGAACTGTGGTGCACACCTTTGAGGGTATCTGCGATAAGGCTCGGACGCTTGCCGCACAGCTACAGGACGATCCTCTCACCGCTTCACCCGTTTACTCCAAGATCATCGACCATATTTGCCGGCGCAGTGAAGTCCTGTTTAACGCGTAGAAAACCCATCGATGATTGGGGGAATAATGCGCGCCGGGGGTGCGGGTGCGGAGCGCCGGGATAAAAGCATGCTTCACCCGTTCAAACACGCGGGGTTGAGGAGGAAGTCGCGGAGGGGGAGGATGAAGATGCCGAAGGGGTCGTAGTGGGGGGAGGGGGCGTCGCGAGTGATGAGAACCTTTTTGAAGGAATCGCTGACGGCAAGCAGGGGACGCTCTTCCTGTTCGCGTTTTTCGCGGGTGGGAATGGAAAGAGCGGACTGGATGTAGAGACGCGAATCGCCGAGGTTGGCGACAAAATCGACTTCCACTTTCTTTTGCTCGCGCGAGGCTTTGCCCTTGTCCTTGTCCACCTCCACGGATCCGACATCCACATTGTAGCCCCGGATGAGCAGCTCGTTGTAAATCACGTTTTCCATGATGTGAGACTCCTCCGTCTGTCGGAAATTGATGCAAGCATTGCGCAGCCCCATGTCCACAAAATAATACTTGTAGGGGGAATCAATGTAGCGGTTTCCTCGGATGTCGAAACGTTCGGCGCGTTGGATGAGGAACGCCTCCTGCAGGAGATCGAGAAATTGCTTGATCGTGGGAGCTGACAGATGGACGTGTTTGACACTCGCGAAGCAGTTTGCCAGCTTGCGGGGGTTGAGCAGGCAGCTGATGTTTGACGCCAGGATGTTCATCAATTCGTCAAGCTCCTCCGTCTTGCGAAGCCGGTTGCGCTCGATCATGTCGCGCAGGTAGGTCTCGCGGAAGAGAGCGCGCAGGTATTGCATCTTCTTCCGCGGCTCATCGAGAGAGAGCGTGAGCGGCATGCCTCCGTAGAGGATGTACTCCTTCCACGCCTCCTCCCAGTAGCAATCCTTTACCGAATAAAACTCGGCAAAACTCAGCGGATGCACGCGCACCTCGTCGCCTCGTCCGCGAAACTCCGTCACTACGTCGCTCGACAGAAAACGCGAGTTGCTCCCCGTCACGTAAATGTCGAGATTTTCCACGCGCAGCAAGCCATTGAGCACACTCTCGAAGTCCGCCATCATCTGCACCTCGTCCAGCAGCAGATAGTACATCTCTTCGTCGCGTATTTGCGCCTTCACGTACCGGTAGCATTCCTCCGGGTCGCGGTATTTCCGCTCAGCAATATTATCCAGAGCCAGACAGATGATGTGGTCTTCCCTCACCCCCGACTCCAGCAAATGGCGACGAAACAGTCCGAAAAGAAGGTATGATTTGCCGCAGCGCCGGACGCCGCTCACAATTTTGATCATCCTGTTTTCCTGTTTGGAAACAAGTTGGTCGATATACTCTTTACGATTAATTTCCATAGAGTTACCATTTTCTATTTTACATCTCGCAGGAATTCCTGAATTGTGTAAAATAGAATATACACAAGAGCCTCCCTTTTGGCAAGACAATTCATTGACGATTGACGATTTGGGAGATTCCCTCACTGCGAGCCAATGGGGTGAAGTCGGCACGAGCGGGATGTGATCATGCGGTGCGCGGGCATGGTTAGAAAGGGCGATAGGTCAATGATGTGCGCGTTGCACAAACGCTTCCCATCGACGATGGGGGAATAAATGCGCGCCGGGGGTGCGCGGAGTTCCACCCCCTTACTGCGGAGTTCTTCCCCCCTTACTGCGGAGTTCCACCCCTCTTACTGCGGAGTTCTTCCCCCCTTACTGCGGAGTTCCACCCCCCCTTACTGCGGAGTTCCACCCCCCTTACTGCGGAGTTCCGCCCTCCTTACTGCGGAGTTCCACCCCTCTTACT
>CANQAC010000057.1 GCA_947589345.1 uncultured Akkermansia sp. | reverse complement strand
AAATAGATTTTAAGCACATCCGCTTTTTAAGGCGTATCTTTTCGGAGTTTGACCGCTCATGAGACTTGCGCGGAGGTTGCCTCCTGTGTTAAAGTGACCCCGGACCTGCGGAAACAGGCTTGAAGCAATATGAAAGACCTCCGATTACAAGGCGTTGATCAAGACGGCAAGGAAAAGGAATTCTCTTTGAATGACTTTCAAGGGAAGAAGGTGATTCTTTACTTTTACCCCAAGGATAACACCTCCGGCTGCACGCAGGAGGCGTGCGACTTCAGGGATAATCTCAACAGACTGACCCGATATGCAACCGTCATCGGGGTGAGTCCGGACAGCGTGAAGAGTCACTTGAAATTTCAGGAAAAGCAAAACCTCAATTTTATCTTGCTCTCCGACGTTGAGCACACCCTCGCCGACGCCTTTCATGTGTGGGTTGAAAAATCGTTGTATGGTCGGAAATATATGGGCATCGAACGTTCAACATTCGTGTTGGATGAACACCTGAACATCGTCAAAGAATGGCGAAAGGTGAAGGTGAAGGGTCACGTTGATGAAGTGATTGAGTTCCTCAATTCATAAGACGCTATTTATTCCTTTTTGGCTAGGTTTGTATTAGAGAAATTACTCTAGCATGCGTTGAAATTCTTAGTGCCCTTTTTTGTGCCAAGAACCTGTTGCATTTATTCTTGCAATCCTCACTATTTTATTGTCCTCCTCTGCCGATTGGTGTAGCATGACTCCATGCCGGCAAAAACCTACCCACGATGGATTGATTGGGCAAAGGAGCTCCAATTTATCGCTCAAGTCGGTCTCACTTACTCAAAGGATTGCTTTGATCAGGAGCGGTTTAAGCGCATTCGAGAAATTGCGACGCAGATGGTGAGCGACGGATGTGACATGCCCATGGAGGTTGTCCGAAATCTCTTCTGCAATGAATCCGGTTTCCAAACTCCGAAGCTGGACACGCGCGCGGCGATTTTTCAAGGAGAAAAAATCCTCCTCGTTCGCGAACGCAACGGTTTGTGGTCACTGCCTGGCGGCTGGGTGGACGTCATGGAGTCTGTGCGAAGCAATACGGAAAAAGAGGTGCGGGAGGAGGCCGGATTAGAGGTTCGCGCTTTGCGCCTCATCGCTTTGCATGACAGAAACAAGCACAATTCTCCACCGTATGCTTACAACATTTGCAAAGTGTTTGTACTCTGTGAAGTCGTCGGTGGATGCTTTCGAGAGAATCCCGAAACCACCGAAAGTTGTTACTTTTCCATAGATGAGCTTCCTGCCCTCGACCAAAACAAGAATACGCGGGCGCAAATTGAGATGTGTTTCCTAGCTGCCGACGCCCCGCATTGGCAGACTGTTTTTGACTGAGGCATAGGCATTCGGACGGGCTTGTGCCATCGGTCCGGATCAAAAGAGGTTTCTCATGTACTGTAACGCGCGGGAGTAGGATGACATCTTTGCAGGATAGATTATCAAATTAGAGGAATTTGCAGGTGTGATGTTGGAGTGTTGCAGAGGGGTCGAAAAATCGCTGTATGGACGCAAATACATGGGCATCGAACGTTCAACCTTTGTGTTGGACGGGCACCTGAACATCGTCAAAGAGTGGCGCAAAGTAAAGGTGAAGGGTCACGTCGACGAAGTGATCGACTCCCTCCATTCACAGGCATGAGTTGGACGGTCTTCTCCTTCATGAGTTACCGTCATTAACCCGTCCGCAAACGGGAGGGGATAGGACAAACTCCTAGGAATTTTGTGCGATTTTGGCAAAAAGTCATGGGAGTTTTGTACAATTTTGGCAGAAAGTCGTAGGACTTTTGTGCAATTTTTCATTGACAGATGGGAAAATACGCAGAAGAAAAAGGAAATGCGATAGCTCAACGCATCCTTGGTCGGAGCTATGCGAAACGGCGATGGAGTGAGTAAGGATCTGACGGAGGCGGTGAGGTGGTATCGCACGGCGGCAGAACAAGGCAACGAGGAGGCGCTTAATAGACTACACCTCTAAGGAAGAACAAGACTTTTTTGCCATCATCGGACGAACAAAAATGATAGGATCATCTAGGTATCCGAACCGATGAGGCGTGAGGTGAATTCCTTCTAATGAAAGGTATGAGCCTTGAATGAATCGAAATATAATTTTAATTTATTCTTTTAAATTAAAATTGACAGCAGGCTTATTTTAGGATAGGGTGGTGGAATGAGACGGGAGAAGGCAGGGCGATATGTGACGGTCAGCACAGTGGGGGAGCGAGTTCAGGCATACGTGCCGAATCCGTTGCCACCGGAACCTTTGCCGGAATTGACCGGGGCGAGAATGATGAAGTATGCGGAAGCGGAGAGAGCACTGGGAGCGCTGGACGCTATGGGGGAGGAGGTGCCGTCTGCGGCGGCTTATCTCTACACCTGTGTGCGCAGAGAAGCGGTATTATCTTCGATGATTGAAGGGACCCAATCAACGTTGAATGATTTTCTTCTCTACGAGCAGGGAGGAAGTGTGGCAACGGGAGACGTGGAGGAGGTGAGTCGGTATGTGGCGGCGATGCAGCATGGGATGGCGAGACTGGGGGAAGGGTATCCGATTACGCTGCGCTTGATACGCGAGCTGCATGCGGAGCTCCTGAGAAGCGGACGCGGCAGCGGAAAGCAGCCCGGGGAATTTCGGCAGAGCCAAAATTGGATCGGAGGGACACGTCCGGGGAATGCTGCCTACGTGCCACCTCCGCCGCAGGAACTCATGTCATGTTTGGGCGATTTGGAGCTTTTCATCAATCGGGACGACGATGCGCTCCCAGTGCTCGTGAAGGCGGCGATGGTGCATGTGCAGTTTGAGAGCATTCATCCCTTTCTGGATGGCAATGGCCGGGTGGGACGTCTGCTGATCCAGATGATGCTTTGTCGCAGCGGTGTCCTGCACAAGCCACTCCTCTATCTGAGTCTTTATTTCAAACGACATCGCGGGGACTACTATCGCCTGCTGGATAGCGTGCGGCAAATGGGGGTGTGGGAACCGTGGTTGGAGTTTTTTATGGAGGCTGTTGCGACCACGGCGAAGCAAGCTGTCGATGAGTTGCGGATGATCGGACGCGCGGTGCGGGAACATCATTCTTGGGCGAACGGACTGGGACGAGCGCGGGAAAATGTTCACAAGGTGCTGGACATTCTTGAGCACGGCGTGATATGCCGTCCGCTCGACCTTGCGAAGAAATCGAACCTCGCTCCGGCAACGGTCTATAAAATCCTCGATAGGATGGAAGAACAGGGTATTGTGCACCAACAGACGAACTCTCCGCGCAACCGTATCTATGCCTACGCCCCCTACGCGGCGATGCTCAATGAAAGGTGATGCGAAGGCAGCGGATGTCGGTTCCTGCTGTTGGTCAGGAAATTTTCATCACCGCTCATCCGGGGAAGGAATGCCCAGATGGTGGAAATATTTTTCGCCCCATTCGCACATAGAGAGGATGATGGGAACAATGCTTTTTCCGAGCGAGGTAAGGCGATATTTCTGTTTTGGGAGGGATGACAGGGTACAATTTGCGGTGAATAATGCCGTCTTCCTCCATCTCTCGTAGTTACATGGTTCACGTTTTGCTCTGTTTGTCTCCTCCTCTGTTGAAGTCCTTTCTCCGTGGGGATGGAACAAGACTATTCTACCATGGGGAACAAATCATGGAGATGTCTGAAGCTTCCTCCATGAGGAAAGTTAGAGCTGCCATAAATAATGGGCAAAACAATTTCCGGCGAAGTTTTGAACCATAAATCAATGTGGCGCAGTTGTTCGGCTATGACCACTGATGTTTTCAGATAAAGCCGGTGTCCGAAATTCCACCCGGCCAGTTCGAAATAAGGCTGGTTGGAGCCGAGTAAAAGACAGACGAGTCGGATCTTTTCCTCCAATTCTTTAAGCTGCTCCTTGTAACTTTTGCCATCCGTGATGGGTATGATCCACGCCGTATCTCGGGTGAGGCCTGGTCCGCCGATTGCGCCGGTACAGCGTTTGATAAGTTCGGTATTTTCTTCCATCAGTTTTCTGATTACATGACCTTCTCCGGTGGAAAAACTGGCAGTAGGAGGTACTTCACTCGTGATCTGTTTTGTCGGGAACTCATAGAGTATGAGCGCTAGCAGTGCGGCATCCTTGAAAAAAGACTCTCTTGCCAAACGCTTCTTCTCTTTAATCAATCTCACGCAGATGGCACGTGCCCGATCCTCCTCTTCTCCAAATGAATAGACACTCCTTTCCCGATCAAAACGAATGCCCATCGATTTCAGATCAAGCGCAACCTTAACGCGTAGAGTGTTGAGCTCGCGCGCACGCTTGGCTAGTTCCGGAGTGACTACTTGAGCTTGTTCAACATTGGTAATGGTACTGAGCATGTCAATCAACTTTTCGCGTTCCGATAGTACCTCAGCGATGAGTTCTCGAGCTTTGATCAATATTCCCGGATCGAGAGCCTCCGGTTTGTGAACCAGGGTAAAGAGGGGAGTTATTTCCCCTCGCTGGATCTTTTGCGCAGTATTTTTTGACACGCTCTCCCACCATGTTTTTAATTTCTCTTTTTCCGTCGCATCCGGTTGCGCAGTTGCTGCTTGTGCTTGCTCTTTTTCCGCGTGCTCTTGTGCTTGTTGATCCCGGGTTTGTTCTTCAGTGTTGCCCTGCGTCGATTCTTGCGCTTGTTCCTGTAGCTGGACAGGGTTTTGTTCCTGCTGTTGAACAGGAGACCCTTCCTCGCTGACTCCTAACGCCACACTCAGTCCACCTAATAGCACGAGAGCTGCTTTCAAATACGCTTTCATCTCTCGGACTTTATATGATTAAACAGTCTTTTGTCAATAAGATTTGTCGCTTCATCTCAGGAATGGAGCCAATTTGGCAAAAAAGAGGAAATAAAAAACTTCCCGAAACCATGATGCTTCAAAAACGGAGACTGATATCAGACAAATGTTGACTATGATGAACAGACCTACGATGAAGGGAATCAATCATTGCTACGCACAGAGGAAATATCCCCGCGGGAACACAGATCACCGCTCATCCGGGGAAGGAATGCCCAGATGGTGGAAATATTTTTCGCCCCATTCGCACATAGAGAGGATGATGGGAACAATGCTTTTTCCGAGCGGGGTGAGGCTGTATTCTGTTTTGGGAGGGACGACAGGGTACAATTTGCGGTGGATAATGCCGTCCTCCTCCATCTCGCGCAGTTGCATGGTGAGCATTTTAGCTGTTGCCTGCGGGAGCTCGCGCTGGAGTTCGCTGAAGCGCATGACGCCGGAATCATTGAGGTGCCAAATGATGAGCGCCTTGTACTTGCCTGCGATGATAGCTTGTGTCGCTTCCAGCGTGCAATGAAACTTCGCAAATTTATTTTTCCGCATAAGAAAATTGTATTCAAAAGAGCTGAAGAGTCAAGTGCAATGCGGTATTATCTTACTTTCTTTTTCCATAGTAAATACGATTTTATATAGAATATTACTAAATTGTGCATACTTTACAAAAAGTTCATGAAGGGATAGAGTAAGCATTATGCGCAAATCTCTTATGCTCACCGTCATCTGTTCCGCTGCCATACTGGCGGCGGTTGAACCCCCAACCAAACACACCAACATGAATACGACATGCTACACGGAAGTCTCTGATTACGAGGCTGTTCGACACACCATAGGACTCTATCTCGAGGGCTGTGCCCAGGGAAAAAGTTCCATCATGAAGCCCGCCTTCCACGGGGGCGCTACCATGTATTGGACGGAAAACGGGGAATTGAAGGGCGGTCCGATTCAAATCCTCTTCGACGTCATTGACAGCGCCCCGGGCGCCGGCGACCAGGCTGCCGTGATTTCCTCGGTGGTGATTGAAAAGGATATCGCTCAGGCTCGGGTGGAAACCGACAAGCAGGGCGGACCTCGCTACTCCGATATGTTCAACCTGATCAAGACGAAGGATGGCTGGAAGATCATCAGTAAGATCTACCACAGTCATCGCTGATTTCAGATTCTCCCTATTCCTCCTCTCATAGGAGTCGAAAGTATTTCAGAAACGGCTTGGCGATGCCTTTCGTCAAGCCGCTTTTGTTGGGTACATTGGGGGAGGAAAATTACATTTGCAACGCGACTGGTCTAATTGTTGGCTCTATTTTCTTGTCCGTTCAATTCTGGAGGCATATTTTGGAAGTCATGATGAAGAACGGCGTGATGATGCAATACTTTGAGTGGTATTTGCCCGATGATGGTTCTCTGTGGCGAAAGCTGGCGGAGGATGCACAGCATTTATCGCAAATAGGCGTGACCGCGGTATGGGTTCCTCCTGCCTACAAGGCAATGAGACCCGGGGATGTGGGATACGCCACCTATGATCTTTACGACTTCGGAGAGTTCGATCAGAAGGGAACCGTGCGCACAAAATACGGGACACGACAGGAGCTTGAAGCTTCTATCCGTGCTCTTCACGACCAGAGCATCAAGGTTTATCTCGATGCCGTCCTCAACCACAAAGCGGGGGCGGACGAGAAAGAAACTTTCTATGCGAAGCGGGTGAATGAGGAAAACCGCAATGAACAACTCGGGGATGCGTACGAAATTGAGGGTTGGACCCATTTTACCTTTCCCGGACGCGCCAAAAAGTATTCGGACTTCGAATGGCATTGGTATCACTTTTCCGGAATTGATTATGATGCACGCCGCCATGAAAGCAGCGTCTTTAAAATAGAAGGGGATGGTAAAGACTGGAGTCACGACACCGATCCGGAGAAGGGTAATTATGACTACCTTATGTTTGCCAATGTGGACTACAAACACCCGGAGGTGGTGCAAGAAATCACCCACTGGGGCGAATGGGTGATCCGTGAGTTTAATCTGGATGGCTTTCGGATGGATGCGGTCAAGCATATTTCACGCGACTTCGTTGCGAACTTCCTGCGCAGTGTACGTAGCAATTTTCAACGCGAAATCTATGCTGTTGGCGAGTGCTGGAAAAACGATGACGGAGAACTCGACTATTTCCTTGATGCGACAGGGGAGCAAATGGATCTCTTCGATGTCCCTCTGCATTTCAATCTCCATGAAGCCTCGCAAAAGGGAGCGGACTTCGACCTGCGGACTCTCTTTCAGGGTGCCCTTGTACAAACACATCCCACCCTTGCCGTCACTTTTGTAGATAACCACGACTCGCAAGCAGGGCAATCCCTTGAATCTCCTGTGGCGGACTGGTTCAAGCCGACGGCGTATGCCGTTATCCTGCTGCAAAAAGAGGGCTACCCCTGCATTTTCTACGGAGACTATTATGGCACGAGAGGCGAGGAATCCATTCACCGCGGGGTGATCGACACACTTCTGAAAGTACGACGTGAGCGCGCTTACGGCGAGCAGTGGGATTATTTTGATGATCCTCATGTCGTGGGATTTGTACGCAGCGGAGACGCACAACACGCGAACTCCGGTCTGGTTTTACTGATTTCTAACCAGGGAGATGGAGAGAAAGTAATGAACGTGGGCAGGCCGCATGCAGGTGAACGTTGGATGGAAGTCACCGGCTGCTACCCGGACGAACAGGTCACTATTGATCCCGAAGGCAACGCTACCTTTCGTGTCCCTGCCGGCAAAGTCGCAGTTTGGCACAACGTCGATGCTTCCTGAGGCGGCCGGAAGAGCTGCGACTCCATTGTCAGAGGGAAAGGCATGAACCCCGACCGGTGACGATGCAGGCAATGCGGAGGGAGTCTAATCTTTCCGGACGTAGGCGCTTGATCGCCCTTTGCCGATGCGGGAGATCAGTCCGGCGTCCAGCATGGCTTTGAGGGTGCGTTCACCGCTGCCGCGCAGGACTTGCTGCAGCTTGTACCGGCCTCGCATTTTCCTAGGGCGTTATGCAAGGTAGGAAAATAACCTGGATTCAATGAATTATGAGACTCTTTGATTATCGCGACACATCGACGGCTTCTTATACACCAGTTTGTCCAGTGTTATTGCCCGTTTTACTATTAAATGTACTGGCTAAACTTCCGCTACCTCATTAGACCAAACGAGATTACTTGTTTCTCCTTGCTCCCCGTGAAATGAGCAAAGCTCGTGTACGCATATTTCTCACGAAATCAAGGGGGGGGCTTCCCTTATTATCTTTTGCATTAACATCTGCTCCCGCCTCTATGAGAACACTGCACATTTCAGACGTAAAACCCTCTGCTGCTGACATAAGGGGAGTCTGTCCATTATTGTCTTTCGCATTCACGTCAGCTCCTGCCTCTATAAGCATCCTACACACGTCTATATTTGACCATCCAACTGCGTACATCAAAGGAGTTATTCCAAATTCATTTTTTGCATTGACATTTGCTCCTACTTCGATGAGTTGTTTGCATACTTCAGGCGTTGAGTTTTTCGCAGCATACATTAAGAGAGTCATCCCGTTGCTATCTTTTGCATTAACATCAGCCTCCGCTTCGATAAGTTGCTTGAATATCTCATCATTAGAGTAGTTGCTTACCGCATACATTAAGAGAGTTTTCCCGTAGTCATCTTTTGCATCCACATCCGCTCCCGCTTTAATAAGTTGCTTGTACACCTCAGGATTAGAGTTACTTGCAGCATACATCAGGGGAGTTGCTCCGCATTTATCTCTCGCATTAACATCCGCCCCTGCTTTGATGAGTTGCCTGCATACCTCCGACGAAGAGCCGGGGCTTACATACATCAGTGGGGTCATCCCACTTTTATCTGTTGCATTAACATCTGCACCCTCTTTTATGAGTTGCCTGCATACCTCAGGATTAGAGTTCCTCGCGGCATACATCAGAAGGGTCACTCCATGATGATCTTCTTCCTCATCTACATCCGCCCCTGCTCTGATGAGTTGCTTGTACACCTCCGGCGTGGAATACTCTGCCGCATACATTAAAACCGTCTTTCCATATACATTTTTTGCATCCACATCTGCCCCCGCTTCGATGAGTCGCTTGCATACTTCAGGCATGCAGTTTTGCGCTGCATACATGAAGGGTGTTTTTCCATCTTCATCTTCTGCGTTAACGTCCGCTCCCTCTTCGATGAGTTGCTCGCATACCTCCGACTCAGGATTTTCTGCAGCATACATCAAAGGTGACTTGCTTCGATAATCTCGTGCATTAACATCTGCTCCTGCATCTATAAGTACTCTACATACCACCAGCCTAGACCTTGATGCCGCCCTCATCAAGGGGGTCATCCCATATTGATCTCGAACATTAACATCTGCTCCTGCTTCTATAAGTTTCGTGCAAATCAATAGATTAGAATTCCAGCCCGTCGCCTTTACTATAGGAGTCTCTTCTTCTTTGTCTTTCGCATTCACGTCAGCTCCTGCTTCTATAAGTTTTATGCATACGTCAGGCGTAGGAGACTTTGCTGCTGCGTACATCAAAGGAGTTTTCCCTTCATCGTCCCTCGCATTAACATTTGCACCAGCGTCTATGAGCTCATTACACAATGCAAGACTGGGATTTCCTGCAGCATACATCAGGGGAGTCACTCCACATAGATCTCGTGCATTAACATCCTCCCCTGTTCTTATAAGGTCCTCGCATACAGCCGGATTGGAGTTTTCTGCCGCGTACATCAAGAGAGTCTTTCCTTTATTATCTTTCGCGTCAAGTGCTGCCCCTGATTTTATGAGTTCCTTGTATACCCCCGTCGTAGAATACTTTGCCGCATACATTAGGGGAGTCATTCCATTTTCATCTCGAGCATTGACATCTGTCCCTGCTTCTATGAATTTCCTACATACATCCGGGCTGGAGTTCATTGCCGCATACATTAAAAGGGTCCTTTTTTCGTCATCGCGCGCGTCAGGATTTGCCCCCACTTCTATGAGCTTTTTACACATCTCAGGCGTAGAATACTGTGCTGCCGACATCAATGGAGTAATCCCATCCTTGTCCTTCGAATTCACATCAGCTCCATCTCTTACGAGTTTCTCGCACACTCCGAGCTTGGAGTTTCTTGCCGCATACATTAAGAGAGTTCTGCCAACATTATCTTTTGCGTTGACGTCCGCACCCGCTTCGATGAGTTTTATGCATACCTCAAGCGTAGACTTCCATGCTGCCCACATCAATGGAGTCATTTCTTGTTCATCATCTCCAGCATCACCCTTCACATTGACATTTGCTCCTGCTCCTACGAGTTTCATACACACCTCGGACAGAGAATTTCTCGTTGCCCACATCAATGGAGTCATCCCTCGTTCATTATCCCCCGCACTACCTTTAACATTAACGTCCGCACCCGCTTCGATGAGTTTTATGCATACCTTGGATTGGAGTTCCTTGCCGCATACAGCAAAGGAGTCTCTCCCAGAGCGTCTTTCGTATTGATCTTTCTCTTCCATTCCAATTCTTCGAGCTCTCTTTTCCACTCGTTTTTGCCTCTTTCTTTCTCTACATGAAGAAAAGCTCCTCCCATCCCACCAAAAATGACTAAAAGGAAGCCGAGACAAATGAGTAATAGCGTGTTTTGTCTGTCGCCCTTATTCTTTTCGGATTCGTTCCCCAATTTTCTGTTTTTTTCTTCTTGGCTGTCACTAAACTCAAATTCCTCATAAGGCTTTACCTTTTCATCCGCCACTTTTTCCTCGCTCAATGCTGTTTGAGTAATTTCCTGTACAACCGAAATATTGTTTTCCCGATGCATAGATATTTTCTGGATCTGTCTTTCATCAAAAGTCATACATTGATACAACTCTTTGGCTCTATATATCACGATTTGCTTTCCCTGTGAAGTACATTATTTCTGTATAGTTTTTTTGTGTCCCTTTCCACAACAGGACATCTAACTCCCTCTATGAACCTTTGCTGCCACTTTGCTCGATCGAGGTTTCGTTCGATCACCAATTTAATCATTGTTGAATCTGTTGCCCTTATAATGCGCATGATGCGTCGAGGAACGCGAAGGTAATTGTGCTTCCCTTCTTAAAAAATCCAACTCTCTTTTTGATAATACCCCACGAGTGTACAATATAATCTATTGATTGTCTATACATTAAGTATTCTATTTACGTTGGAGAGCACGTTGAGCTGAGGCTATTTCACATTTCTCATTATTAAGCGAACATTTATTGTGTCTTAATGTGTCACATATTTTTTTATACTCTCCCATATGTATGTATATCAAGCTCACGATGGGGGACCTATACGAAAGGTCTCGTTCGTATACCCATCTCTTCCACATCCGTCCCAAGAAAATAATGAGGGAGGGTAAGAGAAGACAAAAAAAGGAAGGTTGATTTGTTTCCTCAGA